>CAYOHG010000250.1:0-5688 GCA_964403685.1 uncultured Planctomycetales bacterium | reverse complement strand
CCGAGTTCGAGGAATACGCGACGCATCGCTGGACCGACTATCCGCAGCGCAAGGCGAACGTGATGCCGGAACTGCGGAAATACGCAGAACCCAGGGGCGCGACGGACAGCCCATCGGCGCCTCAGTGAGCGAATCACCCAAGGGTTGGGTTGCGCAGGGTGCGGGCTGTGGCGGCGACGAACGGATGCGGCGCCGCCACAGTCCAGCGGATCGACGGCGCGTCTTGGGGCTCTTCATCGCCGGGAGGCCCCGTTTTCCAGCACGGAGGCTGGTGACGCGCTGGCGGCAGGCGAGGGAATTCGCCTGTGCTCCACACGGGTCGCTCGCGGCTTAGGGACGGGCCGCGGGCGGCCCCACGCCTCATCCGGCTTGAGCGGATCAGGCCGAATGTAGGGCAAGGTATCGCGGCGACGGCGGCGCGTCCAGTACGTTCTTCCCGGTCCTGATCGCGGACCGTCACGGAGCGGTCGCGGCGGTTCGCGGATTTTCGAGCGGGTGTGCCGGTGGCCGACTCGACGCCCGTTCACGAGCCGGTGCTGGTCGACGAGATTCTCCGGCTGACCGGCCCGCAGCCGGGGCAGATTGTGCTGGACGGGACGGTCGGTCTTGGCGGGCATGCGCGGGCGATTCTCCCGCGCATTCTGCCCGGCGGTCGTTACCTCGGACTGGACCTGGACGAGGCCATGCTTTCGGCCGCACGCGCGGCGCTGGCCGAGTTCGGCTCGGCGGTCGAACTGGTCCGGTCCAACTACGCCGCATTCGCGGACGTGCTGGCGAGTCTGAACCTCGAACGGGTGGATCTGGTGCTGCTGGACCTCGGCGTGAACTCGGCACAACTGGCGGACGGGCAGCGCGGCTTCTCCTTCGATCGCGAGGGACCGTTGGACATGCGCTACGACGCCGGACAGCGGCAGCAGGCGGCCGACCTGATCAACTCGCTTTCGGAAGGCGAGCTGGCCGACCTCTTCTATCACTTCGCCCAGGAAACCAACAGCCGAAAGATCGCCAAGCGCATTTGCCAGATGCGCCATCATGCTAGAATTGCGACCACGCGCGCGTTGGCCGCGGCTGTCGAGAGCGCCGTTGGCGCGGCCGGCCTCGACAGTCGTCGTCGCGGGATGCACCCGGCCACGCGCGTTTTTCAGGCCTTGCGGATCGCGGTGAATCACGAGCTGGAGAACCTGGAGCGCGTGCTGCCGGCCATCGCGCAGCGATTGCGCCCCGGCGGCCGGCTGGCGGTCATCAGCTTTCACAGCCTGGAAGACGGAATCGTCAAACGCTTCGTGCGGGAAGCGCAGAAGAGCGGCACGTTGTTCGATGTAACAAAGCGGCCGGTGGTTGCGGAGGCGCGGGAGCGTGAGCGAAACCCGCGCAGCCGCAGCGCCAAGTTACGGGTTGCGCAGCGAGTGGAAGATGCGCGCGTTCCGTAACGCGCAGTGCGTCGCAGGGAGGAAGCGGTGGCACTGAATGTCCGACTGGCGCTGGGAATCTGCCTGACGTCGATCGGTGGTAGCTGCTGGGTGGGGGAGCGCGGCGCGCGGCCGATCGGCGAGTTGCCGTCCCCCCTGGCGGCGCCGGCTCTGGCCAGCGACGCCAGCCCGGGCGAACCTGCGCCTGCGCCCGACCGACCGGCAATGCGCGACGACGTCCGATCCCTCGCCGGCCGCTTTGAGCGACCCAGCCCCGTCCAGGCTCGTCCGCGTGGCGGCCCGGCGGCGGCGGTACTGGTCGCGTCCACCAGTTTCGGCGGAGCACAGCTTGAGGGACCGCATCCGCTCAGTGAGAGCTTGCCCCCGCTGCGGAACGACTCCTCCGCCGGCCAGCGCGTCTGGCTGCCGCCGCTGGCGGACGCCGGAAACCTGGCCAGCGCCGCTGCGTCGCCTGAACCCGCAGTCGCGGCCCGCGCGCCTGCTGACGGAGGCCGGCCCGCAACGCCTTACGCCGGTTCGACGCGGGGCGCCGTCACGCAGCCACCCGTACAGCCGGGGACTGACGTTGTCGCGGCGCCGACGGCTGAATCCTCCCGCGGATCGAATTCACCGAATGGCGCTGCGCGTTCGGCGACGGCGCTCGTGGCGGCCCTTCCGCCGACGGTCGAATCGTCGCCCGCCGACAAGGCGAAGGAGTCGGGCACGGCGTTGAGTGCGCCCCCGACGCGGGACTACGTCGTGCAGCGCGGGGATTCACTGACGACGATCGCACGCAAGACGCTTGGCCGGTCGGAGCCGGCCGATATTCGCGCCCTTATCGCTGCCAATCGGGCGCTTTCGCGAAACCCGAATCACATCGAGATCGGTCAAAAACTGGTCATTCCTGCGCCGGTCGTGGCGAACGTGGTCCAGTCGCCTCCGGCGTCCGAACGGTCGGCTGTCGCCCGCGTCAGCGCGAAACCCGGCACGGACCGTTCGAGCATTGACGCGCAGCAACTCGCGGTCGCGCGGAAGCTCGCCGCCACGAACGGAATGGACGACGCCCGGCCAAGCAGCTCAGAATCGGGCCGGCGCACGGCGCAATCGCCTGACGCCGGCCGCGACGCCGCTCTCGCGAGCAATCTCCCCAGCTCCCCAAAGGGCGCTAAGGCCCCGGCGACCGCCACCTCCAAGACCAGCAAGCAGCAGGTTGCACGCGCGGACGGGGCACAAACCGCTTCCAGCCGCGGGAAGTCGGAGCGGCGCAACCAACCCGGCAAGCCGGCCGCCGCGGTCCGGTCGGCGGGATCGACCCGCGAAGCGGGCAGTGGCGCCAAGCCTGTGGATGGCGCCGCGGGCTTTCGCTGGTATACCGTGCAGAAGGATGACTCGCTGGCGAAGATTGCGCGGCGACAACTGAAGAATGAACGCCGCTGGCAGGAGATTCAGAAGCTCAACCGGCTGGAGAGCGGCGATCACATCGAGGCGGGTCGGCGGATCAAGCTGCCGGCCACGCTCGACGACGAGACGTAGCCTTCACTCGAATCAGGCCGGTCGCGGATCTGTTCGTAGACCGTTCGCGATCGGATCCCGGGGAAACGCATGAACACGCGGCGCGCGGTGCTGATCCTGGGCGCGGCACTGCCGCTGTTGGCAGGCGTGGTGCTGCTGCGCGCCGAGACCGCGCGGCTGAACTACCTGCTGGCCCGGCTCGACCAGCGCGCGATGCTGTTGCGCGACGAGCTGCGCGATTCGCGACTGGAGCTCGCTCGACTGAGCAACCCGCAGCGGATTCGCGAACGCGTGCTTGAGCTGCGCTCGTCGGCCGCGGCGGTGACCCCGGCGAATTCCGCCGCCAAGCCGAAAGCCCGGCCCGAGCCGCGCCGCGGCGCGGGCGACCGCGGAACCGGTCGCGACGACTGACCCGTCGGGCGGCACAAGGCTGCGGGGCGAGACGTCCGCTGAAAGGACACCGCGGCGAAGTGAACAACGATACTCAGAACGCGGCCGCAGGATGTGGCGCCGATCGAAGGAGTGATCCGCGTGATGCGCTCGATGCTGCTTTTCGGGACCGTGGGATCGCTGCTGCTGGCCGCCGGCGGACGGTTGGCGTTCATCGAGCAATCGCAGGGTGCGACGCTCCGTGCTCAGGCGGTTCGACAGCAGACCAGTGAACGCATCATTCCGGCGCTGCGCGGAGCGATTCTCGACTCCAGCGGCCGCACACTGGCACAGTCGATTCGACATGAATCCGTGTTCGTCGACCCCGCGCTCGTGCTTGACGTCGACGCGGATGCCGAGCTGGTCGCCCCGATTCTGGGAATGAAGCCCACCGAAGTGCGCGAGATCATCGAGTCGCGCCGCGAGCGGCGTTTCGCCTGGATCAAGCGCGCCGTCGGCGACGCCGAGGCCGACGGGCTGCGAGAGTTGATCCGAGAGCGCGGACTGGACGCGTTCGGGCTGCTGCGCGAGTCGCGCCGCGAGTATCCCTTCGGCCGGACCGGCAGCCATCTGCTGGGATTCGTCGGCGCCGAGCATCGCGGTCTGGCGGGGGTCGAGCAGGCTTTCGACGCGACCCTGGCCGGGCGCGACGGTCGTCGCGTCGCGACGGTGGACGTGCGGCGGAGAACGCTGAGCACGCCGCCGGACACCTACGAGCCGCCGGTGGACGGCGACAGCGTGGTGCTGACAATCGACTCGTACCTTCAGCAGCGGACCGAGCACCACCTCCGGCAGGCCGTCGAGCGTCCGGAGGTTCGCGCCCAATGGGGCTGCGCCGTGCTGCTCGATCCGCGGACCGGCGAGGTGCTGGCGCTGGCGACCTACCCGGATTTCGATCCGGCCGACGCGATCCCCTATGGTCTGCGCGGCGCCGCGCTGTTGCAGGCCCAGGAGCGCCTGCGAAACCGCGCGATTTCGGATTCGTTCGAGCCGGGCAGCATTTTCAAGCCCTTCATCGCCGGCCCGGCGTTTGACGCCAAGCTGGTCGGACTCGACGACGTGTTCCAGATCGACGGACCGGCCCGCAACTTCGGCCGCCGAACGCTGCATGACACCCACGCCTACGGCGCGCTGCCGCTGTACGAGGTGATCAGCAAGTCGAGCAACATCGGGATGGCGCTATTGGGAAACCGGCTGGGCAATCAGCGGCTGTATGAGTTTGTGCGCGGGTTCGGGTTCGGCGACCCGACCGGCCTGCCGCTGCCTGGCGAGCACGATGGCATTGTGCACGAGCTGGAGCACTGGACCAGCTATTCCACCAACTCGATTCCGATGGGCCAGGAGCTGTCGGTCACGCCCATTCAGGTCGCCGCCGCGTTTGCGGTCTTCGCCAACGACGGCGTGCTCTACCGCCCGCGCGTGGTTCGCGGCGTAATGAGCAGCGCCGGCGAGATCGTCGAGGACCTGTCGCGGCCGATCCCGATCCGCCGCGTAATGGACCCCGCCGCGGCCCGCACGTTCCGCCTGCGGGCGCTGGCGGAGGTCGTAGCCAGCGGCACCGGCAGACAAGCCGCGCTGCCCGGCTACCAGGTGTTCGGAAAAACCGGGACCGCGCAGGTGGCCCGGGCCGACGGCCGCGGCTACATCCCCAACACGTACACCGGCTCTTTCGTCGGTGGGGCGCCGGCCGCCGACCCCGCCGTCGTCGCGCTCGTTTCGATCCGCACGGCGCACAGCCGGATGTACTACGGCGGTTCCGTCGCGGCGCCGGCCGTCGGGGCGATCCTGGCCGACGCATTGGCCTACATGCAGATTCCCCCCGACGATTCGCTCCTCTCGCAACCCGCGCGCGGCGAACCGCGTGAGGTACAATACGACTGAACGATGGACGGAACCGCGGGACACTCGCGGGCGTCGGCGAGGCTCGGCGGTGCGCGATGCGGCGAGGCCCTGGTCGGCGAGAGGAACGACGTGCGAAAGCTCGGCGAGTTACTGGGCGGTCTGGTGGATTCAGCGCGGCTGCAATCGCAGCATGATCTGGAAATCACAGGCGTGTTCGATGATTCCCGGCGGGTGATGCCGGGCGGGATATTCGTCGCACTCCGCGGTGTCGCGGCGGACGGACGCCGCTTCGTTGACGACGCGATCGCACGGGGCGCCGCGGTGCTGGTGGGCGAGGGCCTTGGCACGCGCGCCGAGAGCTTGTCCGCGCGCTGCTTCGAAGTGGACGATGCGCGCGCGGCGCTGGCGGCCCTGGCAGCACGCTGGCACGCAGGTCAGTCGCCCACCTCGTTCGGCCTCAAGCTGCTGGGCGTCACTGGCACGAACGGCAAGAGCA
>CAYOHG010000249.1:0-5692 GCA_964403685.1 uncultured Planctomycetales bacterium | reverse complement strand
CAACAGCATCGACAGATCCGTCAAATCAGTCAGTCCGTCGCCGGAGAAATCCGTCGGGCAGGCGACCGCATTGTTGAAGGCCAGCGCGAACACTTCAATCGGCGCGCTGACCGAATCGGTCACGTCGCCATCCTGCGGGTCGCGGCTGGTCACGTCGCCCGCCGCATCGCCCACGACCACCATGCCACCTTCGAAGCCGATCGCCTCGCCCGGCTCGTTCATGAAGAACGCGTTGTCGGGCACGCCGTCACTCAGCCGGATGCGCCACAGCGCCTGGAACGAATCCACCAGGAACAGGTGCGTGTCGTTCGCCGCCAGCCCATTGACCGACCCGAAGCAGAAGCACGTGAAGTAATCAAATACGCCGGTATCCGTCGGCGCGCGGTACACGGCCGACGTTGGCCCGCTCACGTAGATGAAACCGCCGTGCACGACCATCGCTGCGACCGGGTCAACGGTGCTATACGTGTCGAGCACCGCGCCGCCGGCCGGGTCGACCCGCAGCACCGTGCGATCACTGCCGCCGATCAACAGCGCGCCGTCATGCGTGGCCATCGCCGCGGCGTCGTTGGAGACCTGGAAGCTGGTCTCAATCTGCCCGCTGTCGAGCCCCAGGCGATAGATCAGTCCGTTGGTGTCACCCAGAAAGAGGTCGTTGTTCAGCACGGTCATCGAGTTGATCGGCCCGCCGCAGGTGCCGAAGAAATCGAACCCCCCGACGGCGGAATCGCCGCGGAAGACGACGCCCTGCGGCCCGCCGACGAAGACTTCACCCGCGCCGGCAGCAGAGACCGCCAAGGCCGCGATCCACGTGGCTGTCTGATTGAGAAACTTGCGCAACATCTGTGTTCTCCCCACGATACACATTCCCCGCTGAGACGACTGAACGGACACGCGGCGGCTCGCCGGCTGGTCGGATGGGCGGATTCCTGAAACAGCGACTGGCCCGCCAAGACAATGTCGCCGAGTGTGCCTGCGCATTGCGGCCGCAGGCGAAAAGCATCGACGAACTCTACGCAGGCCGGCTGGGCGCGGACCCGGATCACGTCCGGCTCCGGAGGCGGCGGCCCAGCATCGGAATTCGTCGCGCACCGGAATCGCAGCGTCCGCAGCGGTCGCGCACTCGATGAAACCAAAAGCACGAGCGGCGTGCGTGCCAACGCAACGGTCGTCGCGACAACACCCAACGCCGCGAACCAGACGACGGTGCATGGCGTCCGGTATACCAAACGACGCGGCGCTGGACGTATAGCCGCCCCGCGCCGCGATCGCCGTCATACCGGATTGCACACCGTCACGGGCACGACGTGCCGAAAACCACCAACAAGGCCGACAGGTCCAGCAGGTCGATCGTTCCGTTGCCGTCGAGGTCGGCGTCCGGGTCGTAGGCCGGGTCGCCGATCGACGAGCCGTAGCCCGTGAGCAACTCGGACAAGTCGATCAGGTCGATCTGCCCATCGCCGTTCAGGTCGGCCGGGCACGGCGACTCGCATTCGTCCGGGATTCCGTTGCCGTTGGCGTCCGTGGAGCGGCCCGAGGCAATGTCGTCGCTGTCGACGATCAGGTTCCCGTTGCAGTCCTCCAGCGCCGTCGAGCACTCGCGGCCGGTGATCTGCACATCGTCCACCGCAGCCTCGATCAGCGAGCCGGTGCCGGCGTCCTCAGCGATGAAACGCAGCCGCATCTGGCTGGTCGGCGCGACCACGTCCGCGACAGGGAACCGGGCGAAGTTCCAGCCGCCCGACGTGCCCGGACCGGACGGTCCGACCGTTTCCAGCGCGGTCCACGAGCCGCCGCCGTTGTTGGAAATCTGGACCGTGAACACGTCGGCATTGGGCGCGCCGCCGGTGTCGTTCGAATACCAGCGCCAGTAGCTGATGTACGGCTCGCTGAGGGTGCTGGCATCGTAGAGCGCAGACGTCAGCGTCGTCCGTCCGCCGTCCACGTCGAATTCACCCAGACTGGCGCCTGCGCGGCCGTCGGTGGCCCAACAGATCGTGCCGGGCGCCGGCGTGTGGTCGTCCTCCGGTTGGGCCGCGGTGCCCTGCGGGTCCATGCGATTCCAGATGCCGGTCGTCGCGGTGTCGCCCGCGGCACCGCTCGTCCAGCCGAGATCGGATTCGACCGTGTCGTCCAGCGCGGTCACGTCCACGCCCACCTCCGCGGAGAAGACGCTCGCCGGAGCGCTGCTGGGCGCTGAAACCAGCCCGCTCTCGTCGCCGACGACGCTCACGTACCACTCGGGCGCGGCGCCGCACACCGGCGGCGGGAGCGTCGCCTGGTAGAGGTCTCCGCCGAGCGAAGTCAGCGGGAGCGTCAGGAACGACCCGCCGTCGTACCGCACTTGGAGGTTCTGGGAGCCGGGGACGATCGTCTCCGTCACGGTCGTGATTTCCACGTTGAAGTTCGACGACGCGCCGGGAGCCAGCAGCGCGGGCAGGCCGCCCGGGAAGCTGATGCGGATGCCGGACGCGGCGATGTTGGGCGTCCCGGCGATGGAAAACGGTTGCGGCCCTTGCGGAACGTTGAAGCCGACCACCTCGACGGTCCAGTCGCCCGCGGCCGGGTTGTCGACGAGCACCTGCTCGAGGTTGTCGCGCGAGTTGCGCTGCGTGCGGACCGCGGCGCTGCTCGGGCTGGCCGGGTTCAGCGTCCATGGAAACGCCTGCGTCCCGGAAGGGTCGCGCACGACAACGTCGAGGTCGTTCACCAACGCCGGGTCGGAGTTCGGCGTGCCGGGGTAGTCGTCCCACGCCAGCGTGATCTTGAGCTGCGGCGTGCCGGGATCCACCTGCACGACGAAAGTCGCCGCCGAGCCCTGATCGGTGCTGTCCTCGAGGAAGTTGCCCGTACGCAGGAAGTCGACGGTGTCCTTGACGCGGATCGAGCCGTAGCCGAACTGATAGTCCGGGCCGACGTTGCCGCGGTCCTGCGCGTTGTGGGCGAAGAGCACTTTGAGCGTCGAGTTGCGGGGATCGGGCTCGCCCGCGAACTGAGCGCGGAAGTCCTCCAGCACGAGCGCCGCGCAGCCGGCCGCGGTCGGCGACGCCATCGACGTTCCGCAGAGCACGGTATACGAGGTGTCGCTGCTGGAGTTGCACGACGTCACGCCGTTGTCTCCGCCGACCTGGCAGCCGGGGGCCGCGAAGTCAGGCTTCATGCGGCCGTCGTCGGTCGGACCCCAACTGCTGAAGCTGGTCATACTGTCGTCGTTGGCGTTCAGCGCGCCGATGCAGAGGTGGTTCTTGGCGCCTGCGGGTGGTGCGCTGCTGTAGTAGTCGCCAAATCCCTCCACGTCGCAGCGGCTTCCCTGTCGCTCGTTTCCCGCCGCCCAGACGACGCGGAACGGGACGCCGCCGCTTACCGAGCCGCGCACGACCGAGTCGATCACGTTGTCCGTGACGCCGTAGTCGCCCTGGTAACTGCACGGGAAGCCGTTGGTCTCGGTGTTGGTGCCGATGGAGTTGTTGGAAATGTCCGCGCCGAGCGCGATCGCGGCGCCGTAATCGGTCTCGATGTCGCCGGGATTTGTATACAGGAAGGTGCCGGTCCCGTCGTACTCGAACCCATACGACAAGATCGTGACGCCGGGGGCCATGCCGCGGTTCGTACCGCTGCTGGCCGCGCCGCTGCCGCCCACGGTCCCGGACACGTGCGTGGCGTGCGAGATCATGCCGGAGCCGTCATGAACGGTCAGGCGTCCGCCGAAGTCCTGGTGCGTGCTGCGGGCCGTGCCGCCGTCATACACCAGCACGGAAACGCCAGCGCCGTCGAGGCTGTATGGCGCGGCCTGCACCAGGTCGGCCTGCGTGAGCGTGCGGTTCTGCGCGTTGTTGGTTGACATCCGCGGCAGCGCCTGCTCGATCCACTGCACCGAATCCTCTTGAGCCAGCGTGAAGACCGCGCTCATCGGCAGCTCAATGACCAGCCCGTTGACGGATTCGAGCACGTCGACGATCGCCGCACCGTGCAGCTCCGCCAGCGCGGTCGCGTCGGTTTCGAGTGCCACATCGGGGTGAAACATGACGTACGCGCCGATCACTGCGTCGCCGCCTTCGCCCGCCGGGATAACGACGGCCCACTTCGGCGTGTCGCCCGAAGTCAGGAACGGGTGCAGCTTGGTGATCGGATCGATCGCCGCGGCGCGCGTCAGCACGCCCAGCCCGGCAATCGTGTCCGTATTCAACGCGGCCGGGTCCGTACTGGCGAAGTACGCGTGGCTGCCAAGGTAGGCGAGCAAGGTCAGCCCGGAGTCTTCCAGCGCGGCGCGCTCCGCCGGCAGCAGCGCACGGCCGAACTGGATCACCAGATGCCGCTCCGACGGCCGGGATGCAAGCTGTGCAAGTTGCTCCACGGGCGTACCGGCCTGCGCCGCGGGCGTCGCTCCCGCAACCGCCTGGCCCGGATTCCGCCAGGGGATGTTGTCGCCGATGGCGGTCGGGATGGACATTCCGGCTGCGCTGAGCGCGACCGCCGTGCTGGCTAGAAAGGTGCCCTTGCGTGTCATGCGATCTCCTAGGTGTGTGCCGCGGCGGCGCGTCCGTGGGCTGCCACCATGTGAGCGAACGCGCGGCGCCCGCTTGCGACGATGGCACTGGGCGAGTGCGTGATCGCGCTTCCGTCCGCCTTTGGCGATCTCGCCGCCGCGCGCGTTCGGTCCAACACGTCAACCTGACCACAGAGGTCGGCGGCGGCGCGTCATCGCACCGCATCGCAAACCGCCGTGTCCGCCGAATGTCGCCGAAGTGATAATCGCGGGCGGGAGTCCAGACGAGTGGCCGCGTCTCCCGCAAATCCCTCGCTCGCTGCTGCCACTATAACGATAGGCGAAACGCGCATCAAGCGAATGCCGCGCGCCACCGCCATCTTCTGGGAGCCGTCCCCTTGCTTTCAACCATCGCAAGCGGCGCTTGGGACGCGCGATTCGGCCGGTTGGCCGGTCCGAACCGTTTACGCAGCGGCTTAACGCGCCGGTGGGGCGCAATCTGTCTTGTCGAGCCTGAATGACGGGCGCGCTGGCCATGCTTGATGCTTGGAATGCGCGCGGTGCATGGCCGCTGCCTACTTGCGATTCGTTCGAGACAGGATTTCCAGTGAAGCCCCGCAGAGGCAGAGTCGATTGTCCTGCCCGCAACGTGGGCGATGTGGAGCAGGTTTTGGAGAAACATCGGTTTGAGAAGAAGTGTGGCGATGGTCCAGTCCATGAATCGCATGAAGCGTCTGAGGTAATCACAGCGCTGTGTCGGCGATCACTTTGGTGTCCACGGACACGGGGCGCATGGCCAGCGCAACGGCCGGCTTGGCCCGTGTCCCGAACCATCTGCTCAGTTAAACACAAGCCGCCCCAACTCGCCCCGCCATCGCAGGAGCCGTCTGTCGCCGCCCTACCGCCGGACGTTGGGACCAAGCGCTACGGTGCCGACGTCGGCGCTGACGTGGCTCCCCCGGCCGTCCGCCGCTGAGCCAGCAGCCATTTCCAGAACTTCTCGTCGCCGTAGACGCGGTCCCACGAATTGTGATTCACGTTGGGAAACTCGGTGTACTGCACGCTGGCGCCGACGGCCTTCAGCGCCTGCACGATTTCGATCGTTCGCTGAACGGGCACAATGTCGTCCGCCTGTCCGTGAAACGCCCAGATCGGCACGCCGCGCAGGTTCTCGGCCATCGCCCGCAGCGTAGCGGCGTCCGGCGG
>CAYOHG010000248.1:0-5696 GCA_964403685.1 uncultured Planctomycetales bacterium | reverse complement strand
GTGCGGCGCTACGCAGAGGTGATGTACGCGCCGGGCGGGCTGTACGCCGGCTTCTTCGAGGATTTGCGGGTGGTCGCGGAGCGTGGCTACCCGCTGGAGGCGGGATTGCTGCTGCCGCATTACGACGAGGTGTCGTTCGGCACGCGGGCGGAGTTTGAGGCGGTGGCACGGCGGTTTCTGGCCGACCCGGACGCGCGCCGGAGAATCGCGGCGGAACAACGCGCGGTGGTGGAGGAGCTGTTCACCTACGACGCGGCGCTGGAGCGCATCTTCGAGTTCGCGGAAAGAAGATTTCGCGAGTTGGCGGATACGGAAGCAGCGGCGATGATCGCGACCGGTGGTGCGACCGCGTGACGCTCAGGCCTGGTCACCCGAAAAGGCTGGGCAGCGTCTCTCGCACCCATTCAATTCACGGCTTCTTCCAGTGGCCCCAATGGCGCGCGCGGTCGGACGCTAGGGCTTGTCCCCCGCTGCCCGGCGCTGCGCACGGGTGAGCAGGCGCTCCAGGCGCGGCTTGAGCTCGTTGTCAAAGATCGCATAGATCGGCGCCGGCAACTGCCGGCAGCGGTCCGCGGCCGCGGCCGGACCATGGACTCTCATAACGCCTGGATCAGTTTGGGGGGAGCAGGCCACAGCCGGCTTGCTCGGAACGCCCGCGGTAGGCCTTGCGGCCGGCTCGCCTGTCCGGGTGGCGTATCATGCCCGCATGACCAGCGACGCAGCATCGCCGGAATCCGCGCCGAGCGGCGACCCGCATCGTCGCCGGAAGCGGTACTCCGGCACGCACCCGCGGCGGTTCGACCAACGTTACAAGGAGCTGTCGCCGCAGCGGTATCCAGAGCTGCGCCAGCGTGTCATCGAGCAGGGCCGAACGCCCGCAGGTTCGCATCGGCCCGTGCTGCTGGCCGAGACGCTGGACGTGCTGGGCCCGCGTCCCGGCGACACGGTCGCGGATTGCACGCTGGGCTACGGCGGACATGCGGGCGCGCTGCTGGAACGGATCGGTCCGCCGGGCCTGCTGCTGGGGCTGGATGTGGATGCGGCGGAGCTCGATCGCGCCCAGGCGCGGCTGGTTGCGCGGTTTCCGCAGTCGCGAGTACGTTGCTTTTGCAAGAACTTCGCTGGGCTGCCGGGCGTGCTGGCCGAGGCCGGGGTCGACGGCTGCGATGTGATCCTGGCCGACCTGGGCGTGTCGAGCATGCAGATCGACGATCCCGCCCGCGGCTTCAGTTATTCAACCGACGGCCCGCTCGACATGCGCCTGAACCAGCGCCGCGCGCGGACGGCGGCGGGGCTGCTGGCGAAAATCCGAGAGGATGAGCTGCGCGCAGCGCTCAGCGAGCTGGCCGACGAGCCCGACGCTGCGGCGATCACGCGGCACATCATCGCGGCGCGCCGCAACGCCCCGATCACGCGGACCGGGCAACTGGTCGAGCTGGTCCTGGAAGCCAAGGGGTTGCCGCGGCGGTGGCGGCGCGACACCGGCGAATCCGATGAAAAGACGCATCCGGCGGCGCGCACGTTTCAGGCGCTGCGCATGCTGGTCAACGACGAGCTGGCCGCGTTGCGCGAGTTTCTGCGGGTCGTGCCGGACTGCCTGCGGCCCGCTGGCCGGCTGGCGGTCATCAGCTTTCACAGCGGCGAGGGTCGGCTGGTCAAACACGCGCTTGTCGCGGGCCGCGCAGCCGGCGTGTACCGCAGAGTGGCCGATGATCCGGTTCGGCCTGGGCCCGCGGAGCGGCGCAGCAACCCGCGCAGCGCCGCGGCGCGGCTGCGCTGGGCCGTGCGGGCGGCGTCCGTCGATGCCGGCGCGAGCGAATTCACGAACGAGCGCGGGTAGGAGCGCCGATGCGCGAGAATCGAAGCTCCACGGATCGGGCTTCTGAAAGGCCGCCCGTCGTGATCTGTCCGGCGGAGCCGAGCGCGACGGATCGCGCCGTGCAACTCGCCCGACGGCTCGGGTTGAGCCTGATCCGGCCGGAGGCGTGCGCTGACCATGCCGGGTTGGTGCTCTGGCTGACCGACGAGTGCCTCGAGCTGCGCGATGTCCGGCCCGCCGCACCCGGTCCGTTGCTGGTGGACTTCGTGGGCGGGAGACTCGGCCGAAACGTCGGGCGAAACAGGTTCGGCCTGATGTTCCGCGCGATCGGCCGCGCGGCGGAAAGCCCGCACGTGCTGGATGCGACCGCCGGCCTGTGTCGCGACGCATTTCTGCTGGCGCTGTACGGCTACCGCGTCACCGCCGTCGAGCGCTGCGCCGTGCTGGTCGAGCTGGTGCGCGATGGGATGGGGCGTGCGTCCCGCGCGTCAGAACTGCTCGCCGCGCTGTTTAGCGAGCGGCTGCGGCTGGTTCACGCCGATGCGCGCGACGTGCTGCGTGCGTGGCCGGCGGACTCACCGCCGGACGTCGTCTACGTCGACCCGATGTTCCCGCAGCGCGGCAAGTCGGCGCTGGTGAAGAAGGAAATGCGGCTGGTTCGTGCGCTGGTCGGCGATGACGACGACGCCAGCGAGCTGCTTTCACTCGCCCGCGTCGCCGCCCGCAGTCACGTGGTCGTCAAGCGCATGCGGCTCGCTCCGCCGATCGCGCCGGACGTTTCGCGCCAGTATCGCGACCGCACGGTGCGATACGACGTGTACGTTCGGCCGCGCGCATCGCGATGAACTACTCCTGCGACTCTTTACGCTCCAGTTCGTGCGGGTGACGGACGATCGGGAGCGGGCGGTGTTCGTCGACCTCGTGCACGAATCGGGTGCGCGTGCGACTGTGCTGCCGGTGAAGCAGCTCGGTCAGGATCGGGCCGACCTGCGGCAGACCGGTGGCCATCAGCGAGATGCGCAGCGTGTTCGGCGAGTGATCCACGACCAGCGAGCCGACCAGGTCGCTGGCCGCATCGAGAAACGGTGCCGCCTCGGCGGCGTCGTGTTCGCCCATCATGGGTCGCGCGATCTCGATGCAGCGGCCCGCGTGCGCAAACAGCGCGATCGTGCTCGCGTCCCCGATCCGGCTCAGGGAATTGGAATACGCCGGGTCGTTCAGGACGGACTGTCCATCGGTCGACGCCCGCAGCGCCGCGGCGATCGCCTCCTTGCTGGGCGAGAGCAGCACGTCGTTTTTGGACTGCGCCAGGTAGACGCTGATGCCCTCGGGCAGGTCGAAGCGCTGCGCGCTGACGCCCTCGATGTCGACCCGCGCGCCGTCGAGCGGACCGCTGCGGGTCGCGAGGCTGGCGACGCCCAGCAGCTCGGTCCACAGGGCGCGCGAACGCCGCGGATCGCGAACCGTGAACACCAGCGCCGCCGCCGGCAAACGCTCGCGATCGATCTGCATCGTAATGCCCGTCGGCACGAAACCGGCGACGCCCACGATGTTCGCGTAGAGCTCGCGGCCGAGGTCGAGCATGCTGACCGGCGCCGGCGGCACGCGCGGGTCGACTTCTACCGCCACCGGTGCCAGCGTGTCGCCGGCTTCGCTCAGCGCCAGCGCGAAGAAGCCCGCACAACCGGCGGGAACGCGCGCGAGCGTCCGCCGGTCGATCGGCGGCAGCCGCAGGAAGTGGAACGCAAGGTTGCGGTTTTCGTCCGCCAGGCGCAGGGCGAGATCGATCCGAAGCCCTTCGTCACGCACGGATACGTGGCCGACCAGCGTGTCCAGGCTGGCGGGATCGAGCAGTGCCTGCGCGACCGCCAGTTCCGGGGATTGCGCGCCGCCGACGGCCATCGCGGCCTGAATCAACGGCAGAACGGGCTTGAAATTCAGCGCGAAGAAGAGCAGCGCACCGTCGCGGTCCGCCAGCGCCGCCGCCATGCTCGGATCGCTGCGCAGCGACTCGTCATCGTCGCCGCTCAGGCGACGGAGCACACCCTCGATCTCGCCGCGCTGCTGGCTGACGACGATCAGCCGGGCCGTGAAGGTCAGGAAGACTTCGTTCTCGATGCAGTAGGTCGGGTAGCCGCCGATCGCCTCGACCGGAGTGGCGGCGGCGTTGAGCGCGTCCTGGATGAGCGCGCGTAGCACCTCCATCTCACCCGGATGGAGGATCGCGACGCCCGCCGGCTTGCCCTGCGACGGATCGAAGCCCGTGATCGCCGCCGCGGCGCCGCGCAGCCCCAGTAGTCCTTCGACCACGGTGCGGCTGATGCCGACCTGGCCGGCCGCGCCGCTCAACGCGGTGCCGCCCTCGCGCAGCAGTCCCAGTTGGGCGAGCAGTCCGCTCAGTTGCTCACCCGGCCGACTGAACTCGACGTAGGCCAGCGTGCCCGCCGGCACCAGTTTGGCAAAGTCGTCGCAAGCGAGCTCCTCGCGGCAGCCTGCGGCCCGCGCCGCAGCGGCCTCGCGCAGCTCAGCCGCCGCGCCGCGGTCTCTGGCGATCTGGGCGAACAGGTCGGCGGCCGCGGCATAGTCGCGCTGCTGGGTCTCGAGAAAGTGCGCCTTGTAGTAACGCTCGTCGGCGAAGTCGCGCCCCGCCCGCGGAGCCTTCCGTTCGATGACGGCCGGCTTGCGCTCCGGCGATTCAGCCCCACTCGCGGGGCGCGCCGAGGGGGAGTCCACAGTCGGCGGACGGGAAGCGACCACGCTCTCGGGCGGAGGCGCGGCGACGGGTGCTGCGGCGGCCGCGAGGAGCAGAACGGCGAGCAGGCCGGCCATGGAACCACTGAGCAGCACAGGGCGCGGAGCGGTCAAGCGGCGGAATGGGTGCGCGGACATCGTAGGACTCCTCTCGATGCGAGACGAAGTTCGAGTTCGAATGAAGCGCAGGCTCAGCCTCCGCGTGCGGCCACGACGCGCGGTCGTGATGAGCGCTTGCGCTGCGCGGCCGGTGCGGGGAAAAGCCCCTGCTCAGACACGAATTCGCGGACAAGGCCGGATTATTTTTCTTGAATCATCGCGACCGCTGCGGACTGCCAGTCGCAGGCCGGGCTGGCTTCCGGGCACAACCTGGGCGAGCCGCCGGTCGCAGGCGGGGCTGGCCAAACGTGTTGTCGCTGCGGGTTGCCTGGCTCAACGGCGAGTGGGATCGCCTCTGGAAGACCCACCCCCTCGCCGCAGCCGCCCAAAGTTACCCACGATCCTGACGCCGACCCACCACGCCTGGGGACGCTGGCAAGACGGTCTACTGGCGGCGGACTACGGTACAATGCGCGCTTGATTACGGGAGTGTCCGTGCGCCTGGTGGGCACCGCGGCCTTCAAAGCCGTTGAGGGGCCGTACCAACGGTCCCTGGTGGGTTCGATTCCCATTCACTCCCGTTTTGTCCTACTTTCTCCGATGCGCGACTATTCCCCGCAATGCGCGAAGAATGCCTGTTTTCGTTGGGTTTTTGGCCGAATTCCGCGCTTCCGGCCGGCGCGCTGGCGAGACAGTTTGCGACAGCAGCGGACCGCTCGGGAAGCCTGCGCCCGCCAGTACGTCCGCCAGTGGGTCCGCCAGTGGCGCCCGCCGTCTCAGCCCCGGCCGCTACCGCCGCGACGGGCAGCCGGAAACTCGGCAACCGTTCGACCGCATCCCGCGCCGATCGCTTGAGCACGCGGGCATACACGCCAGCGGTCAGCCCCGCCGTCGAGTGCCGCAGGATTCCCTGCGCCGTTTTCAGGTCGGCGCCCGACGCCAATAGATGGGTCGCGCAGGTCGCCCGCAGCGAGTGGAAGTCGCAGACGGCGCCGTCATCTTCTGCGTAGGCGACGCCGGCTTTTTA
>CAYOHG010000247.1:0-5705 GCA_964403685.1 uncultured Planctomycetales bacterium | reverse complement strand
CGACGCCGGCGTCGATCAACGCGGAGAACCGGTCGGGCGCGGAGACCGCCGGTCCGAGGGTGGCGATCAGCTTGGTGCGATTGAAGGAACTACCGGTTCGCGAACGCATCGGAACCTCGATTCCCGGGCGCGCCGCGGACCGCTCCGCTTCTACCAGGGCCGGGCCGCAACGACGGCCAGGCTACGCCATCGGCGGCGCGCGGGTGTGCCAGTCGGTCTCCCGCTCGTACAGCCGGGCGGCCTGCAAGAGCGCCGCCTCGCCGAACGCGGGCGCGTGAATCTGAAGCCCGATCGGCAGACCTTCAGGGCTGAAGCCGCAAGGGATCGACAACGCGCAGATGCCGGCCAGGTTGGCCGCGATGGTGTAGATGTCCGCCAAATACATCTGCAACGGGTCGGCGGTCTTCTCGCCCAGCCGGAACGCCGGCGTCGGAGCGGTCGGGCCGGCGATCACGTCGCAACGCTCGAACGCGCGGTCGAAGTCGTTCTTGATCAGCCGCCGCATCCGCAGGGCCCGGTCGTAATACGCATCGTAGTAGCCGGCGGAAAGCGCAAAGGTGCCGAGCATGATGCGGCGCTTCACCTCGGCGCCGAAGCCCTCCTCGCGCGACTGGGCATAGAGATCGACGATGTCGCGGGCCTGGGCGGCGCGGTGCCCGTAGTGCACGCCGTCGTAGCGGGCCAGATTGCTGGAGCACTCGGCTGTCGCGACAAGGTAATAAACGGCGACGCTGTAGGGCGCGTGGGGCAGCGAAACGTCGATCAACTCGGCCCCTAGTCCGCTGTAGACATCGAGCGCGGCCTGCACGGCGTGGCGAGTGGCGTCAGAAAGCCCGTCGCCGAAGTACTCGCGCGGGATTCCGACGCGCAGCCGCGCGCGGCGCTCCGCCAGGCGCGAATCGCTCAACGCCGCGACCAGATCCTCCACCGGCTGATCGACGCTGGTGGAGTCGAACGGATCCTTCCCGGCGATGACGCTCAGCGTCAGGGCGGCATCTTCCACGCACGTACTCAGCGGCCCGATCTGATCGAGGCTGGAGCCGTACGCCACCAGCCCGTAGCGCGAGACCCGTCCGTACGAGGGCTTGAGGCCCGCGACGCCGCAGAGCGACGCCGGCTGGCGAATCGAGCCGCCGGTATCCGAGCCCAGCGCGACCGGCACCATGCGGGCGGCCACCGCGACGGTCGAACCGCCCGATGAGCCGCCGGGCACGAAGTCCAGGTTCCAGGGGTTTCGCGTCGGCCCGACGGCGCTGTTCTCGGTGGACGAGCCCATGGCGAACTCGTCCAGGTTCGTCTTTCCGATCATGATGGCGCCGGCCCGCTCCAGCCGGTCGATCACGGTCGCGTTATACGGCGAGCGGTAATTGGCCAGGATGCGCGAAGCGCAGGTCGTCCGGCCGACGCGCGTGCAGATGTTGTCCTTGACCGCCACCGGCACCCCGGCGAGCGGCCCGGGAGTTCCGCCGGCGGCGACCTGTGCGTCGATTTCGGCGGCCCGCGCCAGCGCGGTATCGGTGAATACCTCGAGGAACGCCGACAAGCGGTCGTTCAACGCTGCAATCCGGGCGAGCGACCGCTGGCACACATCGACCGCGCGGATTTTCCCGGCGCGGACGGCGGAGCCAATATGCCTGGCGCTCGCGGGGATCATGGTTGGCTCGTGGCTGCGGCGCGCATCCGATCACACGTACCGCCGGGGAGTTTCGACCCAATCGCGCCGCGGAGCAAGGGACGATCGGGACGGGTCCGGTGCGACCGGCGGAGGGCCGGAATCCACGAGCGGATCGGGTCAGGCCCCGACATTGGGATCCAGCACCGCCGGGACGCGGAAGAAATCCCGCTCGCGCTGGGGGGCGTTGGCCAG
This sequence comes from uncultured Planctomycetales bacterium, assembly GCA_964403685.1. Lineage (GTDB taxonomy): Bacteria > Planctomycetota > Phycisphaerae > UBA1845 > Fen-1342 > CAYOHG01. The sequence goes on along the minus strand of CAYOHG010000247.1, from coordinate 3,838 downwards.
CGATTGCTCGGCCGGAAAACTGCTGAGCGGGGCGTCCTCGCGAAGCACGTCGGTGAGCGGCAGCGGATGGCAGAGCGGCTCTACGCCGCGAACGTCCACTTCCTCGATCTGGCGGACGTATCCGAGGATGCTCTCGAGCTGCCGCGCGAAGGTAGCGACTTCGCTGTCCCGCAGACTCAGCCGGGACAGATGCGCGATGCGTCGAACACGGGCTTCGTCGATGATCATGGGGCGAACCAGTAGCCGCCGGTCACGCGGAAGCGGAAGCCGCGGCCTGGGACACCTGTCGTTTCTGGGGTTTGACGATGAATCCCATGCGGATGGCCTTGGCGCTGACTCGAATGCGGCAGACCCTGCCGTTGAGGACCGCGCGGACCTTCTGGATGTTGGGCTTGAAGCGGCGCTTGCTGATGCCGGTGACCTTGCGACCGACGCCGCCGAGATACTTGGCTTTGCCGCGCCGGGCAATGGAGCGGCCGAAGATGGTCTTTTTTCCGGTAAACGGACACGCACGCGCCATGGTCCACCTCAGCCCAGCATGCACCCGCGTCGTTCGCCGACGGGGGAATCCCGGAGGATACTGTCTCGGTTTGCGATGTCAAGGCAAGCGCGGGCCGGGCGCAGACCTTACCAGCGCCGCCCTGCACGGGCCCCCCGAGGACCTGCTTGTAAGCGCCGTCCATACCGCTATGATGAGCGGTTCGCGGTCAGGCGACCGCCCGCCGCGGCCGGCACGGGTCCGGCGAATCCAGCGTTAGACGAGGTGGAGATGCATGCTCCGAGTTAAGGCCCGCGGTAACGAGTCCGTCGAACAGATGGTGCGGCGCTTCAAGAAGCTGTGCGAGAAGGAAGGCCTGACGCGCGATATCAAGCGCAACAGCTACTATGAGAAACCCTCCGAGCGCCGCCGCCGTAAGACCCGCAAATCGCTCAAGCGGATCGTGCGCGACCTGTAGCCGGGTCGCCGCCAACCACGCCCCATGACGTCCAATTTCCCTGAAGCCGAGCGTCCGAGCCGCCCGCCGACGGCTGCGGACGAGTCGCTGGCCTTTGCGGTCGGTGCCGCCCGGCTGGCGCAGGAATACCGCGCCGAGGACGTGACCGTCATCGACGTACGCGGGCTGAGCAGCGTCTGGGACTTCTTCGTCATCGGAACGGGCACATCCGAGCGGCAGATGCATGCCGTCGTCGACCGGATCGAGGATTGGGCCGCCCACAATGGGCGCCGCCCGTTCAAGCTGGCCGATTCGCGCCAGGCGAGCTGGATCCTGGCCGACTACGTGGACGTGGCGATTCACCTCTTCGACGCCGCGCATCGCCGCTTCTACGACCTCGATGGTCTATGGGGCGACGCCCCGCGAATCGGTATCGACACGGGCGAAGGCTCGCCGGCGAGCGACTGATGCGCCGCGGCCGCGCAGGCCGCGAGACCTGAGCTGTGCGTTCACCCTCCAAAAAGCATCCCGCGGACCGCCGGGGAGACGATCCGCGGGACGACTGGGAGATGAGAAGACGAAAGCGCTCGGCGGCGAACGATGCGCGGCCGGCGAGCGGGTTATTCCTTGCCGGGATCCTGCTCGAGCATCTTGCGGAGGTAGGCGTTCTCGCGGCGGGTGGCCTCAAGATCGAAGAGCAGGTATTTCAGCCAGAGCCGCAGGAAGTCGAGCCCTTCCTGCATCTGATCGACGCTCTTTTTGATATCCGCATGGCGCTTCTGCGTTTCCGCCGCCAGGCCGCGAAGCCGCTCGCGCTCCTGCTCCGGTAGCGTTTCAATCTGGGCTATAAGCTCGCCGAGTTTCTGCTGAAAAACCGACTCGTCCATGTTCGTCCCTCCGTCGAAGCCCCCCGGGAACCGGACGACCGCGCGAATGCGCTTCCCGCGTAACTGCCAATGCTAGTCATGCGTTTTGACCAAGGCAACGCGAGTTCAACGCCCGACCCGCGGCACAGCGGCGGTGCCGATACAAGCTGCTCGGGCCGTCCTGCCGAGCAGATAGAATCGGCCCGGGCGCAGCCCTTGCCGCGCCCCGGCACAGCGTCCGAATTCGCCGACCAGCCCGCCGCCATTCATCCACGTGCCACCGGGCAGTACCGCCGGCGCGCGGCGCGTTGCTCCGTTCGCCCCGCTCGGACTTGAGGGTCCGGCGACGATGCGTTACCAAACCCGGACGCGCACGAGAGGTTAGGCACCATGCAGCTTCCCGCCGTTCAGCACGACGTCCTGAGCTACCTTTCCGGTCAGCGGGCCCCGGTCCGGATAGCCGAGATCGCCGCCGCCCTCAGGCTGGATCAATCGCCCGTTGCGGCGGCCTGCGCCGAGCTTCGCGAGCGCGGCGCGGTGGAGGTCGAGGAGCGACCGTACAGTGAGTACGGTTTGGGCCGCGACGCGTCGAGTTACGTCGAGCAGCCGCTGCCCGAGCGCGTCATTGTCCGCGTCCTGGCCGCGCAGCAGGGTTCGTGCCGAATCACGGACATTCCCGGTCACGGCGGTCCGGATGCCGCCACCGTCGGGCAATCGCTGCGCTGGCTGGCACAGCGCGGCTGGGCCGAGAAGCAGGGCGACCTGCTCGTGCTGCGCGACGCCGGCCGCGCCGCGGAACACGAGCGCCAACCCGATGAGCGGATGCTGGCGGCTCTGGCGGGTGGTCGCGTGGCTCGGACGGAAGACCTCGCGGCCGAGGGCATCGATGTATCCGCCGCACTGGCGCTGCTGGCCAAACGGAAGGGCTTCCTCAACGTCAAGGAGCGGGTCGAGCGGCTGGTGCGGATCACCGAAGCGGGCGCGACCCTGCTGGCCGGCGCCAGCAAGCCACGCCCAACGGTGACGCAGCTCACGCCGGAGCTGCTGACCGACGGCGGCTGGCGCGAGGTCGAACTGCGGCCGTACGATGTGACGCTGGCCGCCCGCCGGCTGTTTGCCGGAAAGGAACACGCGTTTCAGCGCACGCTGGAGAAGGTGCGCCGCGTGTTTCTGGAGATGGGCTTCACGGAAGTCGTCAGTCCGTGGATCGAATCGAGCTTCTGGGATTTCGATGCGCTGTTTCAGCCGCAGGATCACCCCGCCCGCGACATGCAGGACACGTTCTATGTCGCCCGGCCCGCCCGCTGCCGCCTGCCCGACGAGGCGCTCGTCGAACGTACCCGCCGCACACATGAGGATGGCGGCGACACCGGCTCGACCGGTTGGCGCTACCGCTGGTCGCGCGAAATGGCGCACAAACCCGTGCTTCGCACGCACACGACCGCGGCCACGATTCGGGCGCTGGCGGCGCATGCCGCCCATAGCGAAGATCGAATAGCGAACAGCGAAGTGAAGTCCGTCGACGTGGTGCCCCCCGCCGGCGCCGCGGGCCATGCCGGAACCGCAAGCGCTGACTCACCCAGCCAACCTCTCAGCCGGCCGGGCAAGTACTTTGTGATCGGCCCGGTCTTCCGTCGCGAAACCGTCGACTACAAGCATCTGCCCGTTTTTCACCAGGTGGACGGGATCGTGGTCGACCGGCAGGCCAGCCTGGCGACGCTGCTGGGGACGCTGGCCGCGTTCTACGCGAAGATGGGCTATCCGAAGGTGCGCTTCCGACCGAGCTTTTTCCCCTATACCGAGCCGTCGGCGGAGGTGTACCTGTGGCTGGAGCAGCGGCAGGAATGGGTCGAGATGGGCGGCTCGGGGCTGTTTCGGCCGGAGGTGACGCTGCCGCTGGGCATCCGCGACCGCGTGCTGGCCTGGGGCCTCGGGCTGGAGCGGCTGGCGATGATGATCCACGGCCTCAAGAGCATCGGCGAACTGTACTTTGCGACCATGCCGTGGCTGCGCGAGGCGCCGCTGCGCCGAGCCTGA
>CAYOHG010000246.1:0-5706 GCA_964403685.1 uncultured Planctomycetales bacterium | reverse complement strand
ATGCATGTGGGCTTTCAGGGCACCGAGGGGGCCTACAGCCACCTGGCGACGCTGAAGCACTTCAGCGGCGCGGACGTCGAGCTGACCTGCAAGGGCTTCCAGACGTTTCGCGACATGCTCGAGGCGGTGCGCGACGCGCAGATCTCCTGCGCCGTTCTGCCGATCGAGAACACCACCGCCGGCTCAATCAACGAAGCCTATGACCTGCTGGCCCAGATGAACCTGGCGCTGGTCGGTGAGGAGGTCTTCAAGGTCGAACACTGCCTGCTGGCGCTTGAGCCCGTGCCGCTGAGCAGCATCCGCCGGGTCTATTCGCACCCGCAGGCGATCTCGCAGTGCACGGATTTTCTCCGCTCGCTTCAGGATTGCCACATCGAGAGCTTCGCCGACACGGCGATGGCGGCCCGCAAGCTCACGGAGGACCGCGACCTGTCCGAAGCGGCGATCGCCAGCGAGGAAGCCGCACGGCTGTACGGGCTGCACGTGCTCAAGCGGGAACTCGCCAACCAGAAGGAAAACTACACGCGCTTTGTGGTCGTGGCGCGCGAGCCGATGAACTTCGACTTGCGCATCCCCTGCAAGACGTCAATCATACTGGCGACGCGGCACGAAGAAGGCGCGCTGCTCAACTGCCTGACCGTGCTGCACGCGCAGCAGCTCAACATGACCAAGCTCGAATCGCGCCCGCGCCCGAATACTCCTTGGGAGTACCTGTTCTACCTGGATTTCGACGGCAACATCGCCGACGAACGCGTCCAGGCGGCGCTCAAGGGGCTGGCGGCCCACAGCAGCTTCTTGAAGGTTCTTGGCTCGTACCCGGCCCGCACGACGCGCGAGGCGCGCATCGCCGCCGAGCCGCGCCCGCCTCGCAGCACAGCGCCGCCGCCTCCGCCGCCCGCACCTGGCGCCGGCGATCCGTCGATTCTCCAGATGCTCGAGAAGAAACCCTACAAGCTCGTGGCGCGCACCAACCAGCCACAGGACACGCGCATCCGCGTCGGCAACGTGATCGTCGGCGGCGAGCGGCCGATCGTCATCGCCGGTCCCTGCTCGGTCGAGTCGCGCGAGCAGATCATGGCCTGTGCCAAGGCCGTGAAGGAAGCCGGCGGCGACCTGCTCCGCGGCGGCTGCTTCAAGCCGCGCACCTCGCCCTACCAGTTCCAGGGGATGGGCTACGAGGGGCTCGACCTGCTCGAGGAGGCCGGCCGCGCCTTCGGATTGCCGATCATCACCGAGGTGATGCACCCAGCCGACGTCGAGCGCTGCGCCAAGCAGGCCGACGTGCTCCAGATCGGGGCCCGCAACATGCAGAACTTCTCGCTGCTCAAGGAGCTGGGGCGGGTCGATCGGCCCGTGATGCTCAAGCGCGGCCTGATGGCCTCCATCGACGAGTGGCTGGCCGCCGCCGAGTACATCCTCGCGCACGGCAATCAGCAGGTGATCCTGTGCGAGCGCGGCATCCGCACGTTTGAGACCGCCACGCGCAATACACTCGACCTCAGCGCCGTGCCCGTCACCGCGGAACGCACGCACCTGCCGATCATCGTTGATCCATCGCATGCGTGCGGCGTGCGCCGCTGGGTGCCGGCCATGACCGAGGCGGCCCTGGCGGTCGGCGCCGACGGCGTGATGATCGAGATGCACCCGGATCCGGAAAAGGCGCTCAGCGATGGGCCGCAGGCGCTGACGTTCGATCAGTTTGCCCAGTTGATGGCGCGCCTGAAACGGTGATACTCCGCGGCGCATGGCTGGGCCCGGCGGCGGCGGCTAGGCTCGTCTCCGCCAGTTTGGCGTCCACTTGCGCCACCAGGGCTCGCCGGCGGCGACCGGGAATTCGCGCCGCAGCCTGCGGATGAAGCCCGCGACCAGCTCGGCCCGACACGCCGGCAGATCGCTGCCGGGCCGATCGGCGTGATACTGCTCCTCCCCGCGGGCGTGCAGCCAGCCGTTGGCGCGCGCCAGCTCGGCCGCCGCCGTCGCCGGGAACGGATAGTACGGCCGCACGTCGACGGCATCGGGGCGGATGCGCCGCAGCAGGGCGGCGGTCTTTTCCAGTGAGGCGTCGCTCTCATACGGCGCGCCCAGGTAGACGATGCCGCGCGAATGAATGCCGGCGGAGCGCAGCGCCTCAAAAGTCGCCTCGATCTGCGGGTCCGACAAGTCCATCTGAAAGATGTCGTTGCGCAGAAAATCACTGCCGCTGATGACTTCGACGTCGGCCAGCCGGCAGCCGGCTCGCTGCAATCGAGCCGCGTCCCAGGCGCCCAGCGCGTTGGCGCGCAGGTGGCAGCGGAAGGGCAGGTCGCAGGCCCGCTCGTAATGCGCCAGGAATTCCTCGAGCCAGGCCGCGTCCTGCGCAAAGCTGTGATCGAGGAAACGCAGCAGCCGCAGCTCGCCGTAGCGGGCGCGCAACTGTTCGACCTCTGCCAGGATATGTTCCGGCGAGCGGCGGCGCGTCCACTGTTCGCGCTCGGCGTACAGCCGGGCCACGTGGGGATTGAGACAATAGGCGCAGCGCTGCGGACAGCCGCGCCCGATCGAGATTTCCAGCTCGCCGGTGGCCTGCACCTGGGCGGCGGCGTTCAGCAGCACGCGCTCGGCGAAGGGCAGCGAATCGAGGTCTTCGACCAGCGCAGGCAGGCGCGGTCGATCCAGGCCGCGCTCGTGCCGCAGCCACAGTCCCTGCACGACCTGCCCGACCGCCGGATCGCTGTAACGCTCGAAATAGGTCAGCAATGAAGCGTCCGGCTCACCCAGCGCCGCGGCCTGCACGCCCGGCAGGCTCAGGCATGCCGCCGGATCGGCCGACGCGAACGCCCCGCCGGCGACCACCGGCAGGAACTCGCGCTGCTGAATGTGCTGCAGGAGCACGCGGGCCGTTTCCGCGCAGACGGGCGAGATGTCGGCATAGACGAACTGCGGCAGGGCGCGGGCCAACGCCGACTTGAGCGCCGCCACATCGGGCTTTGACAGGCCCAGCAGGCTCAGCTCGTGCCCGCGCTGCCGCAGCAGCGCCAGCAGCACGCCAAGCTGCGGATCGAAGCGCGGCACGAGCTTCTTGCGCACGGACGGGACAAGCTGAAGCGCGAGAATCCGCAAGCCAGCCTCCGAGGGTCCGGCCGAAGTGTGAGAATCATACAGATCGATGACAGCACGGGCGAGGTTGCGGCGGAATGCTCGGCCGTCGGAAAACACCGCGAGCGGGCGCCGCGCGGCTACGCACGACACCCGCCCGCCGGCCCACTGTGTGCGGCCTACTCGTGCGGAGCGGCCAGCGCCTCGGCCAGGCCGGGAAGCTGCCCCGCGCCGGCTGGGACGCTGATGCTCGAACCCTTGAAGTCGTCGCCGATCGGCTCGACCCGCCCGCCCAGGTGCGCCCCGAGAAACGCCTCGGTCACCGCCCAGAACGACATCTTGTTTTCCGGCCGGGCAAATCCGTGGCCCTCGTCCGGGTAGAGCACGTACGTGACCGGGATGTTTTTCTCCGTCATCGCGCGCACGATCTGGTCGGCTTCGGCCTGCTTCACGCGCGGGTCATTGGCTCCCTGGCCGATCAGCAGCGGTCGGCAGATCCGGTCGACGTACGTCAGCGGCGAACGCTCCGTCAGCAGCTTCGCGCCCGCTTCGGTCGTCGGGTCGCCGATGCGCTGATGGAACATGTCCACCATGGGCTTCCAGTAGGGCGGCACCGAGGCGATGAGCGTGGCCAGATTCGACGGACCGACAATGTCCACGCCACAGGCGAACGTCTCGGGAGTAAAGGTCAACCCGACCAGCGTGGCGTATCCGCCGTAGGACCCGCCCATGATCGCGACGCGTTTCGGATCGGCGATCTTGTTTTCGATGGCCCAGTCGACGGCGTCGATCAGGTCCTGGTGCATCCTGGCGGCCCATTCGCGGTCGGCCGCATTGACGAACTTCTTGCCGAAGCCGGTCGAGCCGCGGAAGTTGACCGCCAGCACCGCGTAGCCGCGGTTGGCCAGCCACTGGTGCAGCGGGTCGTAGCCCCACGTATCGCGCGACCAGGGACCACCGTGCACCAGCAGCACCGTCGGCTGGGGTGCGGCGGGCCTGCCGATGCCCTTCGGATCGCTGGCCAGCGGCAGGGAGAGGTAGCTGACGAGTTCCAGACCGTCGCTGGCATTGATCACGACCGGGTGCATGCGGACCAACGGCTGCTTCTCAAGCGACGGCCGGCTGGTGAACAGCAGATTGGCTTTGTGGGCTCCGCGGTCGTAGCGGTAGTAGCGCACCGGTCCGTTGTCGACGTCGCAGGCGACCAGCCAGGTGCGATCGTCCTGGGTTCGGCTGACGATGCTGAAGTCGCCGGGCGCGATGCCCTTGAGGTATTCGAAATCGGCCTTGACGGCGTTGTCGAGCACGTTCCACTCGACCCGCTGGTAGTTGAACGCGACGGCCTGAATGGTATTCTCGGTCGGATGCCGCGCGGTGGATTCTACGTCGGTGCGCGGGTTCTCGGCGATCACGGCCTGCTTGCCGGCGCTGTCCACCGACACGAGTGCCGCCGTGTTGCGCCCGCGGCTGTCGAGCAGGTAGGTCGTCTCGCCGGTCTTGTCGAACCCCGCCACGCCGGTGGTCAGCGCATCCTCGGGCGGCACGGTTATCCACGATACCCAGGCGTTCTGCGGATCGCGGCGGAAGAACTCGCTGCCGCCGTCGGGGTTGATCCGCGTGGCGATGCGGATGTTGTAGTCGTCGTCCGCGTCGAAGCTGACAAAGCCCTCGTTTTCGAAGAGCCGCTGCGACGCACCGCTGCGGATATGGACGCGAAACGGGTCGTGCAGTTGCGGATCGCGATCATTGATCAGCAGGAGCACCTCGTCGGGGAAACGGTGCGACACACCGATCGGCCGGGCCTGGACGTTCTCGAACGGCGTCAGGTCGCGCGTTTCGCCGCTGGTCAGGTCGGTGGCGTAGACGTGCCAGTTTTCGTCGCCGCCCTGGTCCTGCACATAGAGAATGTGCTGGTTTGTGTAGGCCCAGAAATACTCGCGTATGCCGCGGTTGGTGTCCTTCGTAACCGGCTTGGCGGCGGCCGGATCGCCTGCCGGCCCGACCCACACGTTCATGACGCCGTCGACGCCGGCGAGGAATGCCAGCCGCTGGCCGTCCGGGCTGAGCTGCGGCGCGGCGCGCTCCGGATTGCCGAAGATCAGCTCGCGCGGGATCAGCGCCGCTGCCGTCGGCGGGTCATCGGCGGCGGCCGCGGTACCTGCGTCGGCGAGTCCCAGCAGAATCAGCGCGCTGCACACTCCACGTACGGCTCGTCTCATCGTCGAGTTCCTCTTTGGTGAGTCCCGGGCGGGCGATCGGCCTGAAACCGGGCCGGGACGTATGCCGGGTCAGGTGAAAGACCGCCTAGGCACGTTGATGCCCGCGTCGGCGGTCGACGGTGTAATCGAGCATTCTAGCGCCAGGCGGCGCGAGTGCCAATCTCGAACGACGCGCCCGACGTTACACGCGTCACACGGGCCGGGGGGGAATTCGCGGCGGATCGGCCAGCATCTGCCGAGCTTGCTCCAGCGGCAGCAGCACATCCACCGGGCGGCATTTCGCAACGTGGTCCAGTGGCAGAGCGGCGCTGGCTTCGAACGGGCCGACGGCGCGGCGGACGAGCCGGGTCAGACAGCCGCCGGCGCCCAGCGCGGCGCGAATGGAAAGCTAGCGCTGGCGGTCGGCGGCGCG
>CAYOHG010000245.1:0-5716 GCA_964403685.1 uncultured Planctomycetales bacterium | reverse complement strand
GGCCGCAGCGGTCATCAGCCACAGCGAGACCCGCCCGCACAACCGTCCGCGTGTTCTCCGCATGGGCCATCCCCTTCCCAGCACCTGACCTCGCCGGCTTCGCAGGGCCACGAGCGACTACGGCTCCTCTTCCTCGGCAGCGCCGCCGCTGATGTATCCCATGGCCCGCAGCGCGTCGAGCTGGGCCGGGTCAAACTTCAGCGGATCGATGGACTTGCTTTTCTCGAAGGGCCGCTGCGCGCGAGCGTAGGTCAGCATCTTGCCGGCCAGCCGCCGCAACACTTCGGGCTGCTCATCCAGCACGTTGCGCTCTTCGCGCGGATCGCTGGCCAGGTCGAAGAGCTTGAAATGGTGCAGCCCGCCGCCGGGCATGGAAGCTTCCAGCAGGCTGCAATAGTAGAGTTTCCAGCGGTTAGCCTCGATGTAGACGTGCTCGATGATGCCGCGCCGACGGAACATGTGATTGGTGGAAGCGATGTCGCGCGTCGGCGTCAGGCCGGCGGCCTCAAGCTCCGTCGCCGGCGCGCCGCGCAGCAGCGGCGCCAGGCTCGCACCGTCGAGCGTGTACGGCCGTGGCAGCCCGAACAGGTCCAGCAGGGTCGGCTTGAGGTCGAGCAATTGCGCCGGCACGTCGATCCGGCCGCGGGCGGTCACTTTCGGACCGGTAACCACCAGCGGGACGCGGAGCACCTCGTTGAACAGGTCGCCGCCGTGCGCCCAGCGGCCATGTTCCATGAACTCCTCGCCGTGATCGCTGGTGATGACCAGCGTGGTGCGCTCCATCAGTCCGGCGGCGCGCAGCGCGTCGATGAAAAGCCCCAAACGGTGATCGGCGTAGGCCAGCTCCTCGTCGTAAAGCGCCACGATATGTTGCAGATCGCGCTCGCTGCGGGCGAAGACGAAGCCATGCTCCTTGTCGAGAGTGCCGTCCAGCTCGCCGGTGTAATCGGGGTCGAAACGCCCGGCAAACCCGGGAGGCGGCGTATACGGAGCGTGCGGCTCGGCGGTGTGAATGTAGACCATCGTCGGACGGTCCCCGGCCCCCTTCAGGTACTGCATGACCTCTTCGAGCGGAATCGTGCGGTCGACGTCGGTGTCCTGAAGCGTCGCGATGCGGTCCAGCAGCAGGTCGTAGCCCTGGTCCATGTTCTGGGCCGGGCCGGCGTTGACGTTGGTGATGAACGACGCGGTCGCATACCCGCCCGCCGAGAACGACTCCGCCAGCGTCACCAGCTCCTCGGCGGCGGTCATCGAAGCGTTGACGACGCCGTGCTTTTCGGTCGTCAGCGAGAGCTTGAGGTTGGGGACCGAGCAAAGGGTCTGCGGCGCGTTGCAGTGCATGTAGCGGAACCAGACGCCCTGCTCGGCCAGTTGCGAAAGACGCGGCATGGTCTCGCGGTCGTAACCGTACAACTTCAGGTGTGCGGCCGAGACCGTGTCGATCAGGTACACCACCACCAGCGGGGCGTCGGAAACAGGCTGGTAGATCGTCGGGCTGCCCCAGAACCCAACCGACTCGGGCTGAGAGCTGGTCGTCCGCAGCACAAGGTGAACGCTCTTGCCGCCCCATTCCGCCAGTGAAGCGCGAACGTCGCGCCAGGCGCCCGATTCGCTGATGGTGTCGGACAGCACGACTGTGCTCCGCCCGGACTCTTCGACCAGCAGCTCAAACGTGATCGGCGCCAGCCCGGTCGCGGCGCGCCGGTCGCGCGGCGAGACTCCCAGCGCGGCCGACCACTGCGCGCCGGTCGGCAGCGAGACGTTCAGAAAGCGCACCTCGCTGGAACCGTGAACGTAGATCGCGTCGCGGTGCGCTTTGTCGAGTGCGACGGAATGGACGCCGACCGCCTGCGGGAAGCCTTCCTCGTGGCTGAAGAACTGCAAGGAGCGCAGCTCGACTTCGCCCTGGTCCGGATTGTCGACGGCGAATTCGATCCGCGGCAATCCGCCGCGCCACTTCGGCAGCTCGGCGGTCTGCACCCGCAACTTCCAGAACTGCGCGTTGTCGGGCACCGGGATTCGCGTGCGGCCGTCCTTGCCCCAGGCAATGTCCAGCCAATCTCCCTTGGGAACCTTGATATCCAGCGCGATGGTCCCGATGTCGTCGCAGAGCAGCTTCAACCCGCCCAGGACGATGACCATCTGCTCGGACAGTGTCCCGCTGCCGTCGATGTCCTCGCGCAGCACGTTGCTGTTGAAATTCCCCCGCGCGCGCTGCGACGTGTCATACGGGCCGAAACTCGCCAGCGGTTCGTTGCGGGCAGCCCCCGGCGACCAGCTCGATTGCACCTTCGCGCTGCTCAGACGGCGTTCCAGCCGTTGCAGGAAAGTCGCCGGCGCAGCCAGCTCCGCCGAGCGCGGCAACGGCTGCGGCGGGCGCGGCTGGCGAAGCTGATCTTCGACCCATTCCAGAAACTGCGGCGTTTCGGTCGGCGCCCCGGCCAGCGGGTCCGCTGCGCCTTGTTCGCCGCAGCGCCCGAACGCGTACGCCGCGGCGAACCCGGCCAGCAGCCCGGCGGTCGCCGTCAGACCCAATCTCCGGCATGTCATCGCTCACCTCTTTCGGCGAACATCTTATCGACCATTCGGCCGGCCGACACGCGGGCGCGGCTGGCCAGCGTTTCCCGTCGGCGTACAATCCGCCGACGATTCCGGACACCGCGAGACGCGCCATGCCTCTGAGAGTTTACAACAGTCGCACGCGACAGCGCGAGGAGTTCGTTCCGCTGCGACCGCCGCGGGTGAACATGTACGTGTGCGGCCCAACGGTCTACGGCCACAGTCACCTGGGGCACGCCAAGAGCTACGTCAGCTTCGACGTGGTGGTTCGCTGGCTGCGCTCCAGCGGCTACGACGTCCGCTACGTGCAGAACATCACCGACGTCGGGCATTTGACCGACGATGCCGACGCGGGCGACGACAAGATCGTCGTCGAGGCCCGCCGCCGCGGGCTGCATCCCATGGCCGTGGTCGAGTCGTTCATGCGCAGCTACTACGAGGACATGGACGCGCTGAACGTGCTGCGGGCGGACATCGCTCCGCGCGCCACCGGCCACATCACCGAGCAGATCGCCGCCATCGAGACGCTGATCGCCCGCGGACACGCCTACGTCGTCAACGGCTCAGTGTACTTCGACGTCAGCTCGTATCCGCACTATGGCCAGCTCAGCGGACGCACCGTCGAAGAGCTGGAAGCCGGTGCGCGCGTCGCCGTCAATGAGGAGAAGCGCCACCCGTCCGATTTCGCGCTGTGGAAGCGGGCCGAAAGCGGCCACATCATGCGTTGGCCCAGCCCCTGGGGCGAGGGCTTTCCCGGCTGGCATATCGAATGCTCCGCCATGAGCACCAAGTACCTGGGCGAAACGCTCGACATTCACGGCGGCGGCATGGAGAACAAGTTCCCGCACCACGAGTGCGAGATCGCCCAGGCCGAGTGCGCCAGCGGAACACGGCCTTTCGTGCGTTACTGGCTGCACAACAACATGGTGACGATCAATGGCCAGAAGATGGGTAAGAGCCTCGGCAACGCCGTCTCGCTCAAGCAGATTTTCCGCGAGGGTCACCCGCTGCTGGAGCGTTGCTTCGAGCCGGTCGTTGTGCGGCATCTGCTCCTCACGTCGCACTACGGCCAGCCCAATGATTTCTCGAACGAGGCGCTGCGTGCCGCCGAAAGCGGTTCGTATCGCCTGCGCGATGCGCTCGCCGCGCTGAGCGACGCTGCCCGGCGCGCCCCGCAGCGCCCTCCTTCGGCCGCGCTGACCGCCGCACTCGAACAGACCCGCGCGCGATTCGCCGAATCGATGGACGAGGATTTCAACACCGCCGGTGCGATTGCAGCCTTGTTCGCGCTGGTGCGCGATTCCGCCGGCTGGCTGAGCGATGCTCAGGTCGGCCAGGGCGGTTTCGCCGCCGCCGCCGCGCTCTTGCAGCAACTGGCCGAAGACGTGCTCGGACTCCGCTGGGAGCTGCCGCCGGCGACGACCGCCCCGCGCGAGCGCGACGTGGTGCAGATCCTGGTCGACTTGCGACAGGCCGCGCGACAGCGGAAGGACTTCGCGCTTGGTGATCAGATTCGCGACCGGCTCAAGGCGATTGGCATCGAGCTGCGCGACGGCCCGACCGGGACCGACTGGTAGATCACCCGGGCCGACGGCGCACGTGCCCGCCCGCTGCAAGCTGGAGCACAGCCGCGCCGGCTGTGTCGTGCTGTGCACATGGAGCGCAGCCGCCCCCGGGCTGTGTCCTCCCACGGCACCCGGCCGATTCGGGAATTCGAGCTTGTCGTTCACTTGTCGTTCAGACGGGCCGCGAGCCGCTCACTCCCCGCTGCCGAGCCGGTGGCGCACCACGCCTGCCACGATCGTCAGCACGGCCCGCCCGCGCAGCTTCCAGCCGTGAAACGGGGAATTGCGGCTCTTCGAACGGCTGCGTTCGACGTCGAAGACCCACTCGCGCTGCGGGTCGATGATGGTTACATCCGCCGGCGCGCCCGCCGGACCGCCGCGCGGGTCGGGCCGCAGCGTTCCACCCGGCACGCCCAGCAACTGGGCCGGACGGGTGGACATGGCGGATACCAGCCGTCCCCAATCGACGATTTTCGGCTCGATCAACGCCTTGATGAATAGCGCCAGCGAGGTTTCCAGCCCGATGATCCCGAACGGCGCATCCTGAAAGCCGAGTTCCTTCTCCTGGTGACTATGCGGAGCATGGTCGCTCACCAGGCAGTCGATCGTTCCGTCGCGCACGCCCGCCAGGCAGGCCTCCACGTCGCTGCGGCTGCGCAGCGGCGGGTTCATCTTGTAATTGGGATCATACGAAGCGCAGCACTCGTCGGTCAGCAGCAGATGGTGCGGGCAGACCTCGGTGGTGACGCGCAGCCCTTCGGACTTGGCCTGCCGCACGAACTGCACCGTCCCGCGGCTGGAAACGTGGGCCACGTGGTAGCGGATGCTCGAGCTGCGGGCCAGGGCGATGTCGCGCTGCGCCATTACTTCTTCGGCGATCGCCGGCATGCCCGGCAACCCCAGCCTGGTCGCGATGGTGCCGGCGTTCATGCAGCCGCGCCCGATCAGAGCCTTGTCCTCGCAATGCTGAATGAACAGCTTGTCGAACATGCTGATGTACTGCATCGCCCGCAGGCAGACGCTCGGGTCGGCGACGCCGTCGCCGTCATCGCTGAACGCCACCGCCCCGGCCCGCAGCATGAGTCCAATTTCCGCGAGTTCCTGGCCCTTGCGGCCCTTGGTGATCGCACCGATCGGGTAGACCCGGGTCACCCCGCAGCGCGCCGTCTGCTGCACGACGAATTCGATGTGCGAATCGCTGTCCAGCGCCGGCTCGGTGTTCGGCATGCACGCGACCGCGGTGAACCCCCCCGCGGCCGCCGCCGCCGTTCCGGTGGCGATGGTTTCTTTCTCCTCAAAGCCCGGCTCGCGCAGGTGCACGTGCATGTCGATCAACCCGGGCGTCACGATCTGCTCGAACGCATCGACGACCTCGTCGGCGGTGGTCGGCGTGTTGCGTCCCAGGCCGGCGATGCGCCCGTCGGCGATGAACACGTTGGCCGTTTCGTCGATGCCCTGCGACGGGTCGATCACCCGCCCGCCGCGAATCAGAATGGTCTTGCTCATGGCGCCGGGAAAGATACTCGATTTCTACCGGCAGCGCGAAACCGCCGCGCGGCGCGCTGGCAACCAGCGACACGTCAGGCGGCGCG
>CAYOHG010000244.1:0-5717 GCA_964403685.1 uncultured Planctomycetales bacterium | reverse complement strand
TGTTGCCGACGCCCGGCCAGCCGCCGGCGATGTCGCAATACGCCGCGCTGGTCTGCGAGCCGGAGTCGAAATCGACGATCTCGCCGCCGACGTTTCCGTAGAGGATGCAGCCGGCCAGCGTGGGCTGCGCGTTGTCATAGGTCATCAGCCCGCCCGCGAGACTGTCAGCGACGTTGCCGACAACCGTGCAGTTGACGAAGCGGGCGTCGCAGCGCTCGCTGTAGAGGGCTGCGCCGCCTTCGCCGGTGTTGCCGGCGAACAGGCAGTTGACGACCTCCAGGCTTCCGCCGAACGTCCCCACGCCGCCGCCGTAGAACCCGTAATTGCCGACGAAAGTCGAGTTGCGCACGACGACGTCGCCATCGACGTTGGCCACTGCGCCGCCGGCGTTGCCGATGTTGCCATCGAACAGGCACCCGTCGATGTACGCGCTTCCCCAGAAGCAGTAGACGCCAGCCCCGCCGCCCGCGTCGCCGAAGTTGGCGCGAAACGTGCTGTTGCGCACCGTGATGGCGCTATGATCGCAGTAGATGCCGCCGCCGATGTTCGTGTCGTTGTTCTCAAACGTGCAGCCTTCGGCGAAGACGCCACCGTTCAGCACGCTGATCCCGCCGCCGAAAATGCACTGGTTATCGCGGAAGATGCAGTGGATGACGGTCGGGCTGCTGGCGACGATACGCAGGGGAGCGTCGTCGTAGAACACAAGCGTGTTCACCCCGGTAATGGTGAATCCTTCGATCTTCGTATCCGGCGTTTCGCTGCTGTCGCAGGTGACCGCCGTCCGGCCGAAGCCGTCGATGACGGTGACGGGTGCGCCGCTGTTGCTGCGCAGGTGCACGGCCTTGCCGAGCAGGTCGATCCTCTCGCTGTACGTCGCCGGCATCACGAGCACGGTGTCGCCGCTGGCGGCGGCGGCGTTCAGCCCGGCCTGAATGGTGCGGAATGGGCGATCGGGGTTGCCGTTGCCCCCGGGCGGCGCATTCTTGTCGACGTAAATCGTGCGGGCGGCGGCCAAGGCGCAGCCTGCGCCGCAGAAGAGGGCAACAGCAAGGACGTGGCGGTGTAACATCGCGCATCACTTCCGGTGCACTCGGCCCGCCAGCACGATCACAGAGTCACACCGCTGCGATGCCTACAGGCCCGACGAGGCTACCTTGAGCCTACGAAATGTGCAGCGAATCGTACCGCCTCGCCCGTGTCGGACCAACCGTCCAACGGTCTCTTGTCGTATCCGGTTCCGAAAACAACTGCGCAAGCCCAGGCCGGGCCGCGATACCCGCGGCGCCGGTTCGTTTGGGGGCTGCGCATCAGTGCGGCGGAACGAAATTCGGTATGCTGGCGTTCTGGCCGAAGAAGAACGCCTCCATCTGCTGGGCGAGCACACGATTGGCCTCGTCGGATTGCGGATCGAGGCGAAATTCGTTCATCACCATCAGCATGTGGCCCTTCCAGCCTTCGAAGGCCTCGGCGGAAACGCTGTCGCGCACGCGGGCCATCATCTGCGGGCCGGCAATCAGCGTCACCATCTTCAGCGCGCGGCTGCCGTCCGGCGTGTCCGGATCGAGCCCCGGCAACTCGCGCCCCAGTTTGGCACATCGGACCAGCTTCGCCACGATTCGATCTCCTCTGACGCACGGCGCTCCAGCCGGCCATGCCACAAAGCTGCTGTTCAACCCGGCCTTCGAACCCGGTGCGGGATTGTAGTGCGGCGCCGCAGGAATACCGCGCCACCCAGCGCGACGCGCCGCCAGGCCGCCGGGGCGCGCTTTTCATCCGTGCATCAGGTCACCCGCAGCCTCATCAGCAGGAGCATGGGCCAACCCAGGTACTTTGAGGCGCGCGGTGAGCGGGCCGCAAGATCGCCGTCCACCGCGTGCTCGCTCAGATGATTGATCGACAGTCCGGCCCGCAATGCCCCCATTACGTAGTCGGAAACCTGGTGCGCCGCGCTGGCCGGGCAGACGTCCTGACCGCTGTGCGGATCGCGGAAGTGCGCCTGAATCCCCCGCAGCATCATCGCCGGATGCATGGTCGAGACCAGCACCTCGGCATGCGGCCGCGACACACGCCGGCACTCTCCAAAGAACGCGCCGAGATCGGCGATGTGGTCGAGCACCAGGAAGCACACGACGCGATCGAATGCGCCGGCGGCCAGCGGCAAGGGCGTCCGCGTCAGATCGTGCCGCAGCAATCGAACGGCGCCGAAACCCGGCTTGTGCTGTGCCCGAGCGATCATCGCTTCGGAGAACTCGACCGCCGTGACGCGCGCCCCCCATCCCAGCAGCCGCATCGTCCAGCGGCCGGTCCCGCTGCCCAGTTCGAGCACTTCGAGGCCTGTCACGTCGCCCAGGAGCTGCACGATGCGCGGCTCCTCCAGGGCGATCAGGGGGTTGTCTTCATCGTCATAGATTTCCGCCCAGCGGTCGTAGCCGGCCTGCGTGGGGACGAACTCCGCCGCCTGCGCGGGTTTGAAGATGCGCGGAGCTTCGAACGGAAGCGGGTCCGGCGGTGGCATGGGGACAGCGTACCGCAAGTTTGGGCGGCTGTGACGCTCGGCTTGCACTCAAGCGGCCACGCCCGAAGTAGTCGCTATAATCCCCGTCGCTGTCGAATTCGAGCGATGTGGTCGCCGAATCGACCGGCGCGGCGCACCACAGCCAGCAGCATGCAATCAGTCGGACATACGCGGATGCCCCCTTGGCTCATGTACCTCCTCGCGACCGGCGTGGTCATCGCGCTGCGAATCGGCGCGGTCGCGCTCGCTCGCGGGTCTTTGGAAGTCCAATCGGTCGCCCCAGCACGCCACGCCAGCCCGACGCTGATCGCCGAAATCACGGGTGTGCAGCCCGGCCAACCACTGACGGTTGCCATTCAGTTCGACATTGAGCCGCACTGGCACCTGTACTGGATCAACCCCGGAGACGCCGGCCTGGCGCCCCGACTGGATTGGCGGCTGCCAGCGGGCTTTGAAGTCGGCGAGCTGCGCTGGCCGACGCCGCGGTTCCTGCGCGTCGGCCCGCTGACAACGTACGGATTCGAGGGGGAGTTGACTCTTCTGGCAGAGATCCGCCCGCCGGCAACATTAGAGGTCGGGCCAGACGCAGAGCTGGCGGTTCGGCTCAAGTGGCTGGTCTGCCGGGAGGAATGCGTGGCCGAAGAGGGTGAGGTCGCCGTTCGGCTGCCGGTAGTGCGGCGGGCCGAACCCGATTCGCAGCACGCCGCGCGCTTCGCGGCGGCGCGCCAAAGGCTCCCGCAGCCGGCCGCTGGGGCGCTGCGCATCGTCAGCCAGGATGCGCGCTCGATCACGCTGGAATTTCCGGAATCGGTTGGCGCGACGCTGCCGGCGTCCGCCCGCGTTTTCGTCGAGGATGTCGATATCGTGGAGCCCGCCGGTCGCCAGGAGCGCGTGGCGGGCTCAGCCCGCCGAGTGCTCTTGGCGAAGACCGACCGGGCGCCTGCTACGGTGCAGGAAATCACCGTGGTCCTGGTGTTGGACCCGGATGAGAAGCCGCTGCCGCGTGCGTATCGGCTGAGCACGCGCGCGGTCAACGAGCGATCCGATGAGTAGAGTCGGCCGCCGGACGGCGTGGGCCGCGCCGGTTGCCGGGAATCAGTGTGCATGCACGTGAAAAGGAGACAGCATGATGCGGATGGGTTTCGCGCGGTTCGCAGGTCTGTCGATGATCGCCACAGTGCTGGCCAGCGCCTCCTGGGCGGAAGATCCCAAGGCCGCCGGCGGAGCGAAGATCAACGAGCCGGCCCCGGCCTTCACTTTGACCGACACGAACGGCAAGGAACACAATCTGGCCGAGTTCAAGGGCAAGGTGGTGGTGCTCGAATGGACGAATTACGAGTGCCCGTTCGTCCGCAAGCACTACGACAGCGAGAACATGCAGAAGCTCCAGAAACAGATGACTGGTCAAGGCGTCGTCTGGCTGTCGATCTGCTCGTCGGGCAAGGGCAAGCAGGGCAACTTCCCGGCCGAAAAGTGGACCGCGTTGATCGCGGAAAAGAAGGCCGCTCCGACCGCCGTCTTGCTCGATGAGAGCGGTACGGTCGGAAAGACCTATGGCGCGAAGACGACGCCGCACATGTTCGTCATAGACAAGGAAGGCGTGCTGCGCTACGCCGGTGCAATCGACAACAAGCCCACACCCGACAAGAACGATGTCGCGACCGCGGAGAACTACGTGGTCGCCGCGGTCGAGGCAGTCTTGAAGGGTGAGCAACCGACCACGCAGGAGACGAAGTCGTACGGTTGCCCGGTGAAGTACTAGTCGCCGGTAGACCGACCGACCGACGAGGCTCAACAGCGACCCCGGAGATTCGGCCGTTCGGCAGATGCCGCCGGCGATGGATCCCCGGGGTCGCGGCGTATCCGGGGCGCCTTTGCGACGCTGGTGTCTGGCACGCTATCGACCGATAACGCCATAGTCTTCGGCCAGCGCCGGCGCGCCGAGGCAGTCGTCGCAGCGTTCGAAATCCAATGGCTGGCGGGTCGCGCGCTGCTGAAACCCGCTGGCTGACGGGTTGAAGTTGGGTTATACTGACAACGGAAGGGTTCCGTCGCCGTTACAGGAACGGCCGACGACACATTCAATCGGTGGCGGCCTTGCCGCCCGTCGATCTACTCTGGAGGAGAGAGATGCTCAAGCGATTTCTGTTCTCAGCTTCGGTCCTGGCGCTGACCGGCGCGTCGGTCGCGCTGGCAGGTGTCGACGGCGTGCTCGACGGCGACTACGGCCCGGCCCTGTCCGTGCAGAATAACGGCACTGGCTTCGGCGACAACTACAGCGAGCTGAATGCGTTCTTCTGCAAGTCCGTCGGCGCCGACTATCAGTTCATGTTCACCGGCAACCTCGAAGGCAACGGCAACGGCTTTGTAATCTTCTTCGACACCCGCGCCGGCGGCGCGCTGGCGAGCATCAACGGTGACGGCAGCGGCGTGCTGGGCGCCTTCGGCGGCGCGCGCGTCGACGACTGGGGCACCGACACCGACGGCGGCTTCGGAATCAACACGCCGCCCGGCGGCGGCAGCGTCCTCGACGCCGGCTTCAACCCCGATTACGCCATGGAGATCAACGCCGGCGGCGGCGGCGCGAATTACTGGATCAACATCATCGACATGACCGTGCCCAACGCGCCCGACCAGCCCACGCGCGACATCTTCCTCGGCGGCGGCGTGACCAACGGCCCGTCCAGCACGCACAGCTACAGCGTCAACGGCGGCTCGGTCGAACACGCCTTCAACAACACGAACACCGCCGGCGTGACCGACAGCGACGCCTCCGGCGCCCTGACCGCCACCACCGGTTTCGAGTTCCTGCTTTCGTCCGCGTTCCTCGATCTTGATCCGGGTCACTCCTTCAAGATCATGAGCTTCATTACCAACGGGGGCGGCGACTACCTCTCCAACCAGTTCCTGCCTGGCCTCGGCGGCGGCTATCCGAACCTGGGCGGCCCCGGCGGCGACGGCGGCGACCCGTTGTTCGACTCGCGCCTCTTCGCCGGCGACAACTTCATCGTGATTCCCGAACCGGCTTCGCTGGCCCTGCTCGCCCTCGGCGTGCTGGCCCTGCGTCGCCGCTAGCCGACCGGCGATTTCAGCGGAATCGCCCGGCCGGACGGCTTGGAAACCAACGCGGCGCCCTAGCGGGTGCCGCGTTTCGTTGTTTGTCAGGCATGTTGTGACTGTTGGAGGTGTAAGTCCTCTGCGG
>CAYOHG010000243.1:0-5725 GCA_964403685.1 uncultured Planctomycetales bacterium | reverse complement strand
CGCTGATAGTCGGGTTCGAGCGGTTTGGGCGATGAACTGCCGAAGACGGTGACGATGCGCTGTTTCATGACCGATCCACGACGATGGCGCGAGCCGGGAGCGGCCCCGGCTCCGGGCAAGCGGCCAGCCGCGGGCAGACGCGCTGGCGTACCGGCGCGAGTCGCTCATAGACTGCGAGCATGGGCCTCACAATGCAGCGAGCGCGGACCCTCGCGGCACTGATCGCCGCGCTGTTTCCGCTTGCCGCGCTGCTCGCGCAATCCGCCAGCGGCAGCGCGCCGACGACCAGCAGCGCGCCAGCCGACGAGCTCGCCGCCCTGCTGGAACAGCTCGGCGCGGACGAGTACGCCGTTCGCGAGCAGGCCACGCGATTGCTATTGCGCCGCGGTCCGGCGATTGCCGAGTGGGCGGCGCGACAGGCGGAGCTTTCCGACGATCCCGAAATCCGCCGCCGGCTGCTGTTCGTGCTCGACAACCTCGCAGTCCCGTCCCAGGCGGTCATCGTAGTGCGGGCGGCGGAGGATGCCGACCTGCATCCGGGAGAATTGATCACGCACGTGCACGCCCGGCGGGTGGCGGGCGTCTCGGAGCTGCGCCAGGCGCTGGCGGCCGCGCCGATGGGAGCGGCCGTTCGGGTTCTGGGCGTGGACGGCCCGCGGGAGGTCGGCCCGCTGACCAACTTCGAGGTGATTTCGCTGCTGGATTACGTCGCACCGCGCGGGGCGACCATCGCCGAGGCCGTGCGGTTGTTCGCCGAGGGCTACGCCGAGCGCGCCGACGAGCTGCTGCGGACGCGGCCCGGCAATGTGCCCGAGGCGGAGCTGGGGCCGTCGCTGGCGGGCGTGATCGCCTGCACCGCGGGGCGAACGGCGGACGCATTGGAGATGCTGCGCTCCACGGCCGGCCGCGCCCGCCCGCCGCAGGGCAGCGGCAGCGCCTGGAGCAGCCCTTCCTATCTCGACCTGATAGCGCCGACGAAAGCGCCTTACCACCTCGAATATCAACTGTTGTCGCTGGGTACGCCGCCGATGTACGACGACCGCGGCGATCCCGATCTGCGGGTGCAGCGGGTGCTGGTGCCGGCGCGGCGGAGCATCGATGCCTTGCAGCGGGCGGCCTCGCTGTGGCGCGAGCTGTATCGTGAGCGCCTGGGCATGAGCGAGGAGGTCGACCGCGTCGCCGGTAATCAACTGGCGGTCTGCGGCTGGATGCTCTCCGAGCTCGGGTTGCTCTCGGAATGCTGCCGGCTGATCGAGCCGCGCAGCCGCATCCTGCGGCAGGCGCTGTACGGCAGCCGCAAGTGGCTGCGGGTGGAGACGGATGCCTGGCTGCCGCTGCTGGCGGGGGATGCACCGGCCGCGCTGGAGATGTTCTACGACGATGCGCTGGACGTGCTGCGAATGCCGCCGGGGCCGCGCGACAGCGACGTTCTCGTGCGTAATCCGCAGGTGGCGGCGCGGGTTGGGCTGTTCCTGGCGCTGGCCGGCGACACGGAACGGGCCGAGGAGGCGCTCGAAGCGGTCCGGCAATATGGGCACCCCTATCTGCGCGAATACGCCTGGTGGCTGATCTTCGGACTCAACGAGCGCTGCGAAGCCCTGGTGCGCAAGCAGCTTCAGGCCCTGTTGCCGGTGTGCGCCGACCGCGACGCGGCGTGGCTCGGGCAGGCGGTTGCGCGGCTCGAATATGTGCAGACCAAACCCGACCGCGCGATCCTGCTGGCGGCTCAGCAGCGCATCTCCGCCGCGCCCCATTCCGCGGAGCACACGGCGGCCCTGTCCGAAATCGAGATGCTGAACGCACTGCTGAACGATCGGCAGCCGGCGACCGGACCCGATCCGGCCACGGACGCCTCGGCCGGCTGGCCCGCGGCGCTGGCGGCGACCGCCCGTATCCGAGCCGCGCTGCCGGAGTCCTCCGAGCATCACGAGACCTTGAACGCCGCTTTGCTGGTCGTGCCGCTGGGCACGGCAGGCCAGCGGTTCGCCGTGCTGACGCGCGATCGGCGGCTGGTGCAGTTCGACGTCACGAGCGGCGCACTCAGTCGGTTGGCGGACGCGCCGAACGATTGGTTCCCCGGTCCGCTGAACTGGCCCTGGCTGGGACACGAGCCGTCCAGTGGGCGCGTCTGGCTGTATGACCGCCGGCGCGTGCTGGAACTTGGCCCTGGGGCGCAGGCCGCGCGCCTGAATGTCGCGGCTACTGACATCGCCGCGTTTGATCGACTGATGGGGCCGCGGTTTTCGCTGCTGGCGGAAGCGCTGGCGGCGGGCGACTTCCCGGCCGGCGAGAACTCGGAATTCCTGCGCGGCGATATTCGCGCCAACGCCGCGTATGTCGCGGATCCCGACCTGCCGGAGCTGGCCTGGGTGCGCGCGGTTGGCTCGGATGGTCCGTTCGTGCATGTGGCGTTGCGTGGCGGGTCGCACCTGCTGATGGACACCGCCGGGCAGCGCTGCTGGAGCTCGCGTTGGTTTGCCGAGGCGCTGGCGCTGCCGGCGGGACCGCGGTTTTTCGTCCACACCTCTACGAGCAGTGCTCCCACGGGCGGCTCGTTGCTGCTTTGCAGCGACCAGGGGCTGATTCGTTTCTGGGCGCAGGAGCAGCGCGCGGAACGGTTGGCGCTGCCGGGCGACGCTCCCCACGCCGCCGTTATCCCGGAGGATGCGCCCTATGCGCGCCGGGATCCGCGCTACGCCTACGTGGCGCGTCTGCCGGCCGACGGCGGCCAGGTGTATCGGCTGAGCTGGTCCGACGGCGCAATCGAGCGGGTGGACCTGATCAATGAAGTTCTGCCGGAGGGGTACGATCGGCTTTTCACTCGCCACGAGCTGCGTGCGCAGGTCGATCAGCACCTTCGCAGCGCCGGCTATGCCGATCTGGCGGAGCTGGTATCCGACACGACCGCGGTCGTTGATCGCTGGTACGAAGCCCACGGGAGCGCGCCGTGAGTACCCGGACGCTGACGCTCGGAGACGCTCCGCTGAACTGGCCGACGCTCGACGCCGCGCTGGGGCACGCGCTGCACGTGGAGTTGAGTTCGGCCGGGCTGCAACGCGCCGCCCGGGCGCGCGCCTGGGTTGAAGCGCTGGCAGCGCGGGGCGAAGCGGTTTACGGGGTCAACACGGGCTTTGGACACCTGAAAAACAAGCGCATTTCGGCCGGCCAGCTCGACCAGTTGCAGGAGAACCTGCTGCTTTCGCACGCGGTGGGCGTGGGGCCGGCCGCGCCGGTCGAGATCGTGCGCTGGATGCTGCTGTTCAAGATCCACATGCTGCTGGCCGGGCACAGTGGCGTGCGCCCCGAGGTCATTGCGCATCTGGCCGCGTGGCTCAATGCCGATTGGCTGCCGGTCGTGCCGACGCGCGGTTCGCTGGGCGCCAGCGGCGATCTGGCCCCGCGGGCCCACTTGTGCCTGCCGCTGATCGGGCGGGGAGAATTCCGGCGCGGCCCGGGCGCCGCCGGCGAAGCGGGGGCGGGCGCTGTTCCCGGTGGAAGCGGGGATTCCGGCGGTTGCGATCCGATTCCGGCCGCGGACGGGCTGCGCATGCTGGGACTCGCGCCGCTGCGACTGCTGGCCAAGGAAGGCCTGGCGCTGATCAACGGCACGCAGTTCATGTGCGCCTACGCGGCGAACATCGGGGCCCGCGCCGCCCGGCTGCTCGACCTGGTCGACCTGGTGTACTGCATGTCGCTGGAAGGGCTGCGCGGCAGCCTGGTCCCGGCCGACGTGCGGCTTCACCAGGTGCGCCCGCATGTCGGCGCACAGCAGGTCGCCGAGAACATCCGCCGGCACATGCGCGACAGCGAGGTGCTCGAGTCGCACAAGCACTGCGACCGGGTGCAGGACCCGTATTCCCTGCGCTGTGCGCCGCCCGTACATGGTGCGGTGCGCGACGCGCTGGCGCATTTTCGCACCACGATCGAACGCGAGATCAACAGCGTTACGGACAATCCGATCCTGTTCAGCGACGCGAGCGGCGCAGCGCAGGCGCTGTCGGGCGGGAATTTCCATGGCGCGCCGCTGGCGCTGGTGCTGGACTATCTGGCGATCGCGCTGACCGACCTGGCCAACATCAGCGAGCGGCGGACGTACCTGCTGCTCAACGGTGAGGACGGGCTGCCCAAGCTGCTGATGCGCGATACCGGGCTGAACAGCGGGTTCATGATCCCGCAATACACGGCCGCGGCGCTGCTGAACGAGTGTAAGGTACTGGCGACGCCGGCCAGCGTCGATTCCATCCCGACGTCGCTGGGGCAGGAAGACCACGTCAGCATGGGCGCCACGGCGGCGTTGAAGTGCTACGAAATTCTCGACCGGGTTGAAACGGTGGCGGCCATCGAGATGCTCTGCGCCGCGCAGGCGATGGACTATCGCGACCCGCTCCAGCCGGGCGTCGGCCCGCGGAACGCGCGCCCGATCATCCGCGCCAGCATTCCGCACGCGGAGGTGGATCGCGCGTTTGGCGAGGACATTCGCAAAGCGCTGCACCTGCTGCGCAGCAGCGACGCGTTGCTGGCGATCGCGCGAAGCTGATCGTGCCGATGCACATGTCGCTACAATGGACACGCAGCGCGGACCGGGTGAGCGGCCGACGCGCCAGGGCCCCGCTGCTGGAGTTCCCGCCCATGTTTCCACACGCGCTGTTCCCATTCTCACGGCAAATCCGGGCGATGCTGGCGTGCTCCGCTTGTGTTGCCGGCGCGCCTTGCGCGTTGGGCGCCGGCAGCGAGGTGCCGCGCGAGACCGTCCGGTTTGAGATCGACTATCTGACCACGTTCGGGCAAAGCGTCTTCGTCGTTGGAAACCTGCCGGAGCTGGGCCACGACGATGTGCGCTATGCGCCCAAGCTCGTGCCGGGCGAGTGGAATCCCAATGATCCGGAGCACCTGCTCTGGTCGCTCGACGTGGGCATTCCGCAGGGCAGCACGTTTTCCTGGCGCTTCGTGCTCCGCAACGACGACGTCGCCCAATACAAGAACAGCGCCAACGGCACGTATCTCACCACACCCGCCAACGGGCAGACGAGCGACCCCAGCCCCGCGACGCGCGACTGGATCGTTTACGACCGCTCGGGCAACGTGAGTATCAGCCTCAACACCTCGAACGGAGTCATCAGCCTGCCGCTGCGGGCGGTGCCCGGCGACGAATCCCTGCGCGCCGCCGTCTGGCCCAATCAGGCCAACGGGCCCGGTATCCACGCGTCGATCGCCGGTTACGCGATCGACACGCCGCGCCACACCATCCTGCATCGTTCGGCGGCGGCGTATGACTATGACCCGGCCGGCGCGCTGGATCAGGCCGGCCGCAAGGAGACCATCGCCATCCCGTCGCAGTACATCCTCGCGACGCGCACGATCGACGGCGTCACCGGCCGCGGCGTTCAGGTGTGGCTGCCGCGCGGCTACGACCAGCAAACCCAACGCCGCTACCCGGTGCTGTATATGCACGATGGACAGAACGTGTTCGTTCCCGGCGGGCCCTATGGCACCTGGGCGGCCGAGCAGACGGGCGCGGCCCTGATCCGGGGTGCCCGTGTGCGCGAGCTGATCATCGTCGGCATCGACAACTCGTCGCAGCGGTTAGTGGAGTACAACCCGGACTGGCCGGGATCCATTAATGCAAATTACAACCGGTTTCTGGTCGAGGAACTGATTCCCGCGATCGACGCGCGCTACCGCACGCTCAGCGGGCCGCAGAACACCGGCATCTGCGGGTCGAGCT
>CAYOHG010000242.1:0-5729 GCA_964403685.1 uncultured Planctomycetales bacterium | reverse complement strand
ATGATGACGAGCGCGGCCGACCGTCGTTCGAGGCCACCCTCGTCGGGCAGCAGCCGGCTTCCAGCTTGCCCGTCATGCAGCGCGAGGAAACGATGATCGAGAAGGTCTTCAAGGCGTACGATGTGCGCGCCACCTACCCCGACCCGCTTGACGAGGAGGTTGCCTGGCGGATCGGCAATGCGACCGCGACGTTTCTACGCACGCAGCTCGACGGCTACGCCCGCAGCGATCCGCAGGTGAACAAGCTGGTCGTCGGACGCGACATGCGCCGCAGCAGCCCCAGCTTGTGCGCCGCCTTCATCGAGGGCGCCGCGGCCACCGGAACCAAGGTCATCGAAATCGGGCTGATCGACACTTCGCAAGTCTACTTCGCGGTGAACTACCTGGGCTGCTGCGGCGGCGTTCAGACCACCGCCAGCCACAACCCCGAGAACTACAACGGGTTCAAGATCTGCGGGCAGAAAGGCAAACCGATCGGGGCCGACACCGGACTGAAGGAGATCGAGCGCATCGCCCGCGCGATCGCGAGACACAAGACGCAGACGGCCGGCATGATCGAGAGCGTCGATCTATCCGAGCCCTACCAGGCCTTCCTTCGCAAGCACCTGCTCCCGCCGCGGCCCTTGAAGATCGTCGTGGACGCCTCCAACGGCGCCGCCGGCCGGTGGTTCCCGATCCTCTTTGACGGCGTCAGCGGTCTTGAGGTGCACAAGCTGAACTTCACTCACGACGGATCGTTCGTGCACCCGCCCAACCCGCTGGTGCCGGCCAACCTCCAGCAGCTTCGGGCCGCCGTCCGCAGCCATCAGGCCGACCTGGGCGCCTGCTTCGACGGCGACGCCGACCGCTGCATCTTCGTCGACGAGAAGGCCGAGATCGTCCGCTGCGACCTGGTCACGGCCCTGTTGGCCGGTGAATATCTGCGGGCGCAACCGCGCGAAACGGTGGTCTACGACCTGCGCTCCAGCCGCATCGTGCGCGAGGTGATCGAGAAGGCCGGCGGCGTCCCGCGCCGCGAGCGCGTCGGGCACGTCTTCATGAAGCGGACCATGTCCGAGCGGAACGCGATCTTCGGCGGCGAGCTGAGCGGACATTTCTACTTCCGGGATTTCTGGTACTGCGACTCCGGCATGCTCTCGTTCGTCGCGGTCGTCAACGTGCTGACGCGCAGCGGGCAGTCGCTTTCCGCGCTGCTGCGGCCGCTGGCGCGCTACGCCTCCAGCGGCGAGCGAAACTTTCAGAACGAAGACAAGGACGGCACCTTCCGCCGACTGATGGAGCGCTACCGCGACGCCCAGATCGACCAGCTCGACGGCGTGACCGTGCAGTATTCCGACTGGTGGTTCAACGTGCGCGCCTCCAACACCGAGCCGCTGCTGCGACTCAACATGGAAGCCGACAACGACCTGCTGCTCAGCACGAAACTCGCCGAGCTGACCCCGCTGCTCGGTCAACCGGTGGAGCACTGATGGCGGCGCGGCAACCCTCCGACGCCACCGGGCTGACCTCGCCGCCGGGCGAGCCGGGCGCGTTCGCACATCGCTTCCTGCCCAGCGGGGTCGAGTTCGCGGCGGATGTGCTGCCGTCGCGCGGCACGGTGGCGCTGCTGTTCCGCATGCTGGCCGGCGTCGCCGACGAGCCCGACGAGCTGGAGGGCGTCAGCGCGCTGGTCGAGCGGACGCTCGCCAAAGGCACGCAGAACTACAGCGGCCAGCAGCTCGCCGATGCCTTCGACGCCCGCGGCATTCAGTGGTCCAGCGCCAGCGGTCGGCAATCGATGATCGTCCGTGCGATCGGCCTGCCGGAGTTCGCCGGCGACGCCATCGAGCTGGTCGCCGAGATGCTTCGCCGACCGACGTTCCCCGATGACGCCTGCGACGTAGCGCTGCGGCTGGCCAGCGAGGAGCTCAAGCACATCGAGGACGAGCCGCAGGACCTGCTGCAAATGGACATTCAGCGCCTCACGCTCGGCCCGCGGCTGGGACGCAACCCCGGCGGAACGCTCGAATCCCTGGCGCGGATCACGCCAGATGCGATCCGTGCCTTCTGGCGCCAGCACTACCAGTCCAGCCGTTTGCAGGTCGTCTGTGCCGGGCCGGTCGACGTCGAGTCCGTCGCCCGCCGCGTCGATCGTGCCTTCGCCGGCTTCGGCGGCTCGCTGCGGGCTGGTCGCGAGGTGGTCGCGGCGCCGTTTACTCCCGCGCGGCGGCACCGGCCCAAGGAGCTCAAGCAGGAATACATCGGAATCACGCTGCCCGGAGTGCCCAAGGGGCACCCCAGCTTTCCAGCCGAACAGGTGCTGATGGGTGTGCTCTCCGGCGGCATGAGCGGGCGGCTGTTCAGCGAGGTGCGCGAAAAGCTGGGGCTGGTGTACTGGGTGGCCGGCTGGCATGAACAGCCGCGCGGCCTGGGCGTGATTCATCTGGGCGCCAGCACGACGCCGGAACGCTGCGAGCAGACCTACCAGACTCTGCTGCGCGAGCTGCAACGCGTCGGCGAGGATCTGCGCGAGGACGAGACGATTCGAGCGCGCGAGCAGCTTATCGCGCACGCGGAAACCGAGGACGACCTGACTCCCGCGCGGGCCGCGGGCTTGTCGGACGATCTGTTTCAGTTTTCGCGGCCGATCGGCCCGGGGCCCAAGATCGAAGCGGTTCGGCGCGTGACGCCTGAACTCGTCCGCGAGTACGCCAGATCGCTGCGTCGCGACACGCTCTGCCTGGCGACGGTCGGGCCGAAAGAGCTGAGCTGAATCACCCCGCGACTCGGACGGCGCGCAGCCCGGTTGAATCGAGCAGGCATAAACCCCCGTCAAAGTCCGAGCGCCGCGGCCGGCACGTCCTTTGCGTGTCCTTCACGCATCGCTATACTTCCAGTTCTCGCCCGATCCCGAGGGCGAACCCGTCCTGGTCTGATGGAGGTTGAAACGATGGCGACCCCGCAAGTCGCTGACATTCGCAATATCGCGTTGGTCGGTCACTCCGCCTCTGGAAAGACCACGTTGGGCGAGGCGCTGCTGTTCAAGGCCGGCATCACCACCCGACTGGGCAATGTCGAGGACGGCAGCAGCCTGCTGGATTTCGACGACGAGTCCCGCGAGCGCAAGCACAGCGTCGACGCGGCGGCCTTCTTCCTGACGCACCAGGGCAAGCTCATCAACGGCTTCGACACGCCCGGAATGCCCGATTACTGCGGGCAGGCCTTGGGCGCCCTGGCTGCGGCCGACACCGCCATTCTGGTCGTTTCCGCCGCCGCCGGCATCGGCGTGAACACCCGCCGGATGTTCGCCGCCGCCGGCGATTGCGGCCTGGCGCGCATGATCGTGGTCACGCGGATCGACTCCGAGGCCGCCAACCTGGAAGAGCTGTACGCCAACCTGCGTGAGTCGTTTGGCAGCGCCTGTCACGCGATCAACCTGCCGGCGGAGGGGTGCAAGCGGGTGGTCAACGTCTTCGAGCATTCCGAGGGCGCCTCCGACCTGCTGGACGTGGCCCACGCCCACACCGAGCTGATCGATGCGATCGTCGAAAGCGATGAATCGCTGATGACCGAGTACATGGAGTCGGGCACGGTCGCGGCCGAGAAGCTGCGGGCGGCGATCGGTGTGGCGGTCGCCAGCGGGCACCTGATTCCGATGCTGTTCGTCAACTCCAAGGCCGGCGTGGGCATCCCCGAGCTGCTCGATGCGCTGGTTACGTTCGCGCCGTCGCCGGCTCAGGCGCGCCCGCGGTCGCTGCTGACGGGCGAAGGGGAGACGGCCAGGTCCGCGCCGATCGCAGCCAGCGCCAATGGCGAGTTTCTCGCGCAGGTGGTGCGCGTGCTGGCCGACCCCAAGAGCAACATCCGCTACGCCGTCGCGCGCGTGCATTCCGGACTGATTGGCGGCGACGGGCAAGTGTTCATTCCGGGAGACCGCAAGGGCCACCGCGTCGGGCACATCTTCAAGCTGCGCGGCGCCCACCACGAGGAGATCCCGCAGGCCGCTGCCGGCGACGTGGTCGCGTTTCCCAAGCTGGAAGTGGCCGTCGGCGCGACGCTGTCCAACCACGCCGTCGAGTCCAGCATCCGCATGCCGAAGTTTCCCACCCCCATGTTCGCGCTGGCGCTGGAGCCCAAGGCCCGCGGCGACGTGGAGAAGATCTCCGGCGTGCTGCACCGCTTCGCCGACGAAGACCGCTGCTTCGAGTATCACCGCGACCCCGAGACTCACGAGCTCGTCATTCAGGGAATGGGCGACCAGCACCTGACCGTCATCCGCAGCAAGATGAAGCGCTACTTCAAGCTCGAGGTTGACACCAAGGCGCCCAAGATTCCCTACCGCGAGACGATCACCGGCAGCGCGAAGTACGTCGAATACACGCACAAGAAGCAGACCGGCGGCGCCGGACAGTTCGCCAAGGTCGCCATCGACCTGGAGCCCAACGAGCGCGGCAAGGGCTACGAGTTTGTCGACAAGATTTTCGGCGGCGCGATCGACCTGGCCTTCCGCCCCAGCGTCGACAAGGGCATCCGCGAGCAGATCAAACGCGGCGTCATCGCGGGCTACCCGGTCGTCGACGTCAAGGTCTACCTCGTGGACGGCAAGACCCACCCGGTCGACAGCAAGGACATCGCCTTCCAGCTCGCCGGCCGCCAGGCGTTCAAGAAGGCGTTCGCGGCGTCGCGTCCGATCCTGCTCGAGCCGATCGTCAATCTGGAAGTGACCGTGCCGGCCGACAACATGGGCGAGATTACGCGCGACATCGCCGGGAAACGCGGCTCGGTCGCGGGTCAGGATGTGCTGCCGGGCAACCAGTGCGTGATTCGTGCGACGGTTCCGCTGGCCGAGGTCAGCAACTACAGCTCGCAGCTCAAGAGCGTGACGGCCGGCCAGGGCAGCTATTCGATGGAGTTCAGCCACTACGACGTCGTGCCGCCCAACGTGCAGGCTCAGATCGTGGCCGCCCACAAGCCCAAGGAAGAGGAAGAGGAGTAGCCAGCCGAGACACGCTGGTTTGGTGCGGCCGGATTTCGGCCGGCGCGGCGGGCGAGCGGCGTCAGACTCCGGCCCAGCGCAGCAACGCGAAGAACAGCGCCAGTCCGAGTATCGCCGCCGACGCGAGCCGAGCGGCAACCGGACCGACGTGCCGCGCGTGCCGTTGGGCTGACCCGGTCCCCAGCGGCAGGCTTGCGTCCCCAAACTGAACTTGGGCGATCAGCAGGTGCGTGTGAAAGTCGGAGTAACCCAGCCGGCGTCCGTCGGCAAGCAACTCCTGGCGGCGCGAATGCCGCAGCAGGTCTCCTTCCAGCGCCGCGGCGATTCGGCGGCGAAACTCCTCGAGCCTCGGTTCGCAGCCGCCGCGGGCCGCGAGGTAGCGCTGCTGGCCCGCCGGCTCGCGCAGAATTCGATACGCCGTGTGGAGTTCCTACAAGGCCTGCCGCGAGTCGGCGGATCGGCCGGCGTCACAGAGGCCGTCGAGTGTCGCGCCGCGCAGCGCTTCGAAGCGGGCGTGGATCGTCGCCGGCTCGTAGCGGCCGGGGGCCAGCCCCAGAATGGCGAAGTAGTCGCGCGGCACGCGGAGGTCTCCAGCGGAGCGGCTCGTCGCTCACTAGCGACTTGCCTCACTTTAGCGCGCCGCGCCGAAAAAACAAAGCCAACGCTCGAATTCAACTCGTTTCTGGCGCAAGCGTTGCGCTGCGTCCTTTAATCACTGGCCGTAGCTGACAAGCGGTGCCGCGGCGCCCGCCGC
>CAYOHG010000241.1:0-5739 GCA_964403685.1 uncultured Planctomycetales bacterium | reverse complement strand
CCCTCGGCGTGGCCCTGGCCAGTCCGGATAATTTCCAGGCGACCGACGACCTCAAGACGCTGATGGGCTTCAACGTGGTCGCCCGGATCACCAACGAACAGGACATGACCGAGGCGCTCAACCGCTTCTATCCGGAGGATGAGGCGGAAACGATCAACCAGCTCATCGCCGAGATCGGCGAGGACAGCGAATTGGCCAAGCTCCAGGGCCGCGGTGAGTCGATCGATCTCGACGAGCTCAAGGAGATGGCCGAGAGCAACCCGGTCAAGAAGCTCGTCAACCTCGTCTTGCTTCAGGCGATTCGCTACAAGGCTTCGGACATCCACTTCGAGCCTTTCGAAGACGAGTTCAAGATGCGCTACCGCATCGACGGCGTCCTCTACGAGATGGTTCCGCCGCCCAAGTACGTCGCCATGGCGATTGCCTCGCGAATCAAGGTCATGTCCAACCTCGACATCGCCGAGCGCCGCATGCCCCAGGACGGCCGCATCGAGCTGCTGGTTGACAAACGGCCGGTGGACCTGCGTGTCAGCGTGCTGCCGACGATGTTCGGCGAGAGCTGCGTACTGCGCGTGCTGGACCGCACGCAGGTCAACCTCGACCTTGAGCAGCTCGGCTTCCGCGAGGAAGAGCTGATGGTCGTGCGGCAGCTCATTCAGAAGCCGCACGGCATCATCATCGTGACCGGGCCGACCGGCTCGGGCAAAACGACCACGCTTTATTCCGCACTGCGCGACCTGAATACGCCGGATGTGAAGATCCTGACGACCGAGGACCCGGTCGAATACGACATCGACGGCCTGTGCCAGTGCCAGGTGAAGCCGGACATCGGGCTGACGTTCGGGCGCTGCCTGCGCAGTTTTCTGCGTCAGGATCCGGACATCATCCTGGTGGGCGAGATTCGCGACCTGGAGACGGCCCAGATTTCAGTGCAGGCTTCGCTGACCGGCCACCTGGTGTTCACCACGCTGCACACCAACGATGCGCCCAGCTCGATCGCGCGGCTGCTCGACCTCGGGCTGGAACCCTTCCTGGTGACCGCCACGCTGGAGGCGGTCATCGCTCAGCGGCTGGTGCGGCGGATCTGCACGAACTGCAAGGAAGAGTACGTGCCGGCGGAGCAGCAGTTGATGGAGCTGGGGCTGACGCCCGAAGACATCGCCGGCCGGACGCTCTTTTACGGCCGCGGGTGCGACTACTGCAACAACACGGGCTACAAGGGTCGCCAGGCGTTGTTCGAGTTGATGGTGCTCAACGACGAGCTGCGCGAGATGATCATGCGGAACGCGTCGACGGCGGCGTTGCGGGTCGAGGCCAAGAAGCACGGGATGCGGACGCTGCGATCCGCCGGGCTGCTCTCGATCTACGATGGTGTGACGACGATCGAGGAGGTCGTCCGCGAGACGTTGTCGGAAGATGCGGTGTAACACGCGGGTCGGCGCTGGAGCGAACGGCGGATGCGGTGCCGTGCGGCGGCGAAGAAATCCGGGCGGCCCACGCAAAATCCGATTGCCGAGCCAGTTAGGGAAGATGATAATGACCGCGCAGGCTCGGAGGCCGCGCGCCCGTAGCGCGGTATTCGAGTGGCCTGTAAGTGGTTGCACGCTCAAGGGTTGACGCATGGCGGTCTTCTCCTACGAAGCGCTGAATTCGGCCGGGCAGGAAATCAAGGACGACGTGGAAGCGCCCTCGCGCGAGGAAGCCGTCGCCAAGGTGCGCAGTCTGGGCTACTTCCCCACCAAGGTCGTCGAGAAGGGCGGCAAAAAGCGGATTTCCACCCGCAAGGACGCCGCCGGCGGAAAACGCAAGGCCGCCGGCACCGGCTTCGGCTGGGTCTCGACCAAGGTGCTGACGCAGTTCACGCGGCAGCTTTCGACGCTTCAGGACGCCGGCCTGCCGATCCTGCGCAGCATCCGCATTCTGGAGCAGCAGCAGAAGCCCGGCATGCTGAAGAGTTCGCTCAAGCAGGTGTCCGAGGACGTGGAGGGCGGCGCCACGCTGTCGGAAGCCATGGGCCGGCATCCCAAGGTCTTCAACCGCCTGTACTGCAACATGGTCGCCGCCGGCGAGGCGGGCGGCGTGCTCGACGTCATTCTCCAGCGCTTGGCGGACTTTCTGGAGAAGGCCCAGAAGCTCAAGAGCAAGGTGCTGGGCGCGATGATCTACCCGATCGTCGTTATCGCCATCGCCATGACCATCACGCTGCTGATCGTCATCTTCCTGGTGCCGAAGTTCCGCGACATCTTCCTGGACTTCGGCGTCAAGGACCTGCCGGCGATGACCGAGGTGCTCATCACCCTCTCGACCTGGATCACCTCGGGCTCGCCCCCCGGCTGGCTGGTCGTGCTGATGTCGCCGCTGATCATCATGGGAATCTACAAGCTCATTCGCCAGTCGTACTATGGGCGCTACGGGTTTGACATTCTGTTCATCAAGCTGCCGGTGGTCGGGCAGATCGTCTCCAAATCGAGCATCGCGCGCTTCACGCGCACGCTGGGCACGCTGATTTCCGCCGGCGTACCGATCCTGGAGGCGATCAAGATCACCCGTGACACGACCGGCAACGAGGTCTACGCCAGCATGCTGAACAAGGTGCACGACTCGATCCGCGAGGGCGACTCGTTCACCAACCCGCTGCGAGCCAGCAAGTGCGTCGATGCCATCGTCGTGAACATGGTCGACGTCGGCGAAGAGACCGGCGAGCTCGACAAGATGCTCTACAAGGTCGCCGACAACTACGACGACGAGGTTGATACGCTGGTGAATTCGCTGGTCAGCCTGCTCGAGCCGATCATGGTGATCGTGCTGGGCGGCATCGTCGGCTTCATCGTGATTTCGCTGTACCTGCCGATGATCCACCTGATTCAGAACCTGACGAACAAGTAGCCACGGTGCCGCATGGTCGGCAAAGAGCAATCCGGAAACCGCCCGAACGAGGATGCGACATGAAAACCCAAGCGATCGGCCGAAGGCAGGCCTTCACACTGATCGAGCTCCTGACCGTCATCGCCATCATCGCGCTGCTGATCGGCATCCTCGTGCCGACGCTGCAAACCGCCCGCGACCAGGCCAAGGTCGCGGCTACCCGCGGGGTAATCAAATCGGTGGATACCGGTTGCGAGATGTTCTACGCGGAGAACGACTCGTTCCCGAAGTCCGCGGGCATCAACCCCTTCGAGTCGAGCGACACCAGCGAGGTGTATCTCTCCGGCGCGCAGTGGCTGGCGATGCAGTTGATGGGCCCCGATCTTCAGGGCTACATCAAGCCGAGCCTCGCCAACGACTCCGGCGATCCGCCCGACGGCAAGCTCGACTACAAGGACTGGATCGACTGGTACAGCCTGACGCCCTCGCGCGAATACACCCGCCAGCCCAACTTCGTCACCCCCGACGCCAAGGTGGTCACCACGCCCGAGCGGCTGTTCGCCGAGAAGGGGCTGGAACCCTCCCAGGCGCCCAAGCTCTTCGAAGGTGATTCTGAAGACTGGAACAACGGGCGCATCCCGTTCTTCGTCGATTCCTTCGGCTACCCGATCCTTTTCTACGCGGCTAACGCCGCCGTCAAAGCTCCGATCACCAGCGGAACCAGCGGCGGGACCGAGTTCGTCGTCGGCCGCTACGACCAGGCCGACAACGCCATCTGGACCGGCTCCGACGGCAACAACGGCCGCTTCCCGGTGTCCTGCGACGGCGTCGACCTGACGGAGCGCGGCCTGCCCTCGGGCACGATCCTGCATCCGATGGGCAACTTCGGCTACGACCCCGACGTCTCCACCTGGCCCGCTGCGGACACGTTCGCGGCGACGATCCTCGACCGCAACATCTTCGAGACCAACAAGCGGCCCAGCGGCGATGGCAAGCTCTGGCCGTACAACGCCGACCGCTTCATCCTGATTTCACCGGGCAAGGACGGGCTTTTCGGCACGTCTGACGACGTGCGCAACTTCTCGACGACCGAAGACTAGGCGCGCCAGCGCAAGGAGAGCGGCATGCCCGCGCAAGCAACGAACAACGCCCGGGTCGCCTGTCGCCGCGGCTTCACCATGGTTGAGCTGCTGACGGTGGTGGCGGTGGTCGCGCTGCTGATCGCGATCCTCGTGCCGTCGGTCAACGCGGTGCGCAAGCGGGCGCGCGAATCGGCCAGCGAAGCGGCCGTTTCGGCCATTGCGACCGGGCTGGAAACCTTCAAAGCCGACGGACAGGTCGGCGGCGACTACCCGCCGTCGGCCTCGGACAGATTGAACAACAACAAGCTGACTTACAAGGTGGACAATCCGTACTCGACCGCCGACGGCACAAACCTGGAGATTTCCGGGGCGGGCTTGCTGGTTTGGGCGTTGGCCGGGGCGGATCTGCTCGGTTCGCCGGGCTTCCGTACGACCCGTAGCGGCAGCGCTTTCTGGGGCGACGATACCGATGCGGTCGCCGACAACGGCAACACGCCCGCCGGCAGCGGCGCCTATGCGATTAACACCAACACAGACGAGCCGATTCAGTCGCGCGTGGCGCCTTTCGTCGACCTCTCGAAGGTTCGCGTCATGTCGCGCAAGCAAAGCACCAACCCGGGTCAGTTCCTGCTCGAAACCGAGCAGCAGGCCGTCGCAAGCGGTGGAGCGACCGGGCCGACGCGCTCGTACCCGATGTTCCTCGACGCCTTCGGTTATCCGATCCTGTATTTCAAGGCCGACCCGGCGGGTCTGAAAATCGCCGACCGCTCGCCGACGGATTCGCAGTCCAGCGGGCCCAATCGCGGGCTTTACCACTTCCTGGACAACGGCGCCCTGCTGACTTCGAGCCTCGGCGGCGGCCCGGGTACGAATCAGCCCGTGCTTCAGCTTCGTTCTGACGCCAGCTCGACGCCGCACCTGCTGGATTGGCGGCTGGTCGGCGGCGGCGATGCCGCTGCAACCAATTTCTCCAAGTACATCCAGAACAAGGACGTCACCGCCAAGGCTACGCCGCACAACCGCGACACGTTTCTGCTGATCACCCCCGGGGCGGACGGCCTGTACGGCACCGGCGACGACATCACGAATTTTCCGCACAACGGCGGCGAGCTGAAGTGAAGCCGGCACGCGGATAGGAAAGCATGCAGGCACAAAGGCACGCGGGCATGCAGGCACGAAGGCACGCCGTCATGATGGCACGAAGGCGCCAGGCCACGCGGGCACGCCGGGAACAGCGCCGCGCCGCGCGCCCTGTGTCCGTTCGGCCCTTCGTCCCTTCGTCCCTGCTTCCCGCCTTCACTCTGGTCGAGCTGCTCGTCGCCATGCTCGTCATCGGGCTGCTGATCGCCATGATCTCCGCGGTCGCGAACACCGCGATCTACCACCAGCGCTCGGCGCTGACGCAGCGGATCATGCAGAACACGCTCCTGTCGATTGACCAGTTCGCGGCCGAGGATCCGCTGCGCTCGATCTACGACGGCCGCGACCGGGCCACGTTCGGTCCGTATCCGCCGTATCAGCTTGCCAACGCAGACAACCCGCCCGATCCCGACACGATCGCCGGCGCGGTGGAGTGGTCGTATTCATCCAGCGGCGGGACTATGCCGGTGTCGCTGGCGGCTCGGCTGTTTTTTGATTTTGCGGGTGGCGCCAGCGGCGGCAATATTGACGATTACGTCGATCTGAGCGCGGCCGATGCGGATGACGACAATCGCGCGTTGTCGGTCTACCTGCGCACGTTTTCGCCGATCGCATCACGGCAGATTCCGACCGACGCGCTGCGGCCGCTGGT
>CAYOHG010000240.1:0-5742 GCA_964403685.1 uncultured Planctomycetales bacterium | reverse complement strand
ATGGACGACGACGACCTGCGCCGCGGCCGGCCCACCAACCACCGCGTTTTCGGGGAGGCGGCGGCGATCCTGGCGGGCGACTGGCTCGTCTGCGAGGCCTTTCGGCTGCTGGCGGTCTGCCCCGCCCGGCGCCAGAGTGATATGATCCGCACCCTCGCCGGGGGCACTGCCGACATGGTCGTCGGCCAGGCTGCGGACGTCGCCGGCGAGCAACAACCGGTCGACCGAGAGCGGGTGCGCTACATCCATGAACGAAAGACCGCCCGGCTGATCGAGGCGAGTTGTCGGCTGGGAACGCTGCTCGCCGATGCGCCCGAAGCGGAGCTGACGGCGCTGGCGGCCTACGGTCGCGGACTGGGACTGGCGTTTCAGGTCGTGGACGACCTGCTCGATCGGTCCGCTTCCACCGAGCAGCTCGGCAAGCGGGCCGGCAAGGACGCTACCGTCGCGAAGCAGACGTATCCGGCGGCCTTCGGCGTCGAGGAAAGCCGCCGGCGGGCGGCCGAAGAAGTGCAGCGGGCGTGCACGGCGCTAGCGGGCTTCGGCTCCAAGGCTGATCCGCTGCGCACGCTGGCACGCTTTGTACTGGAGCGCGATCGCTGAGGGAATCCGGCGCGGCGTGAGGTGGCCTGGCAGCCGCTCCTTGTGACTGTGCCGGCAAGCCCACTGACGCGGAATGCAGAAGGACGGAGTCCATGACGCTACTTGAATCGGTGCGCGGCCCGGCGGACATCAAGCGGATGGGCCTCGAGCAGCTCGACCAGCTCGCCGGGGAAATCCGCGCCCGGATCATCGAGGTCGTGGTCAAGAACGGCGGTCACCTGGCCAGCAACCTCGGTGTGACCGAGCTGACGATCGCGCTGCACCGCGTGTTTGACTTCTCGAAGGACCGGCTGCTGTTCGATGTCGGTCATCAGTGCTACGTGCACAAGCTGCTCACCGGCCGCAACAGGGATTTCGACCTGCTGCGCTGCGTCGGCGGCGTCAGCGGCTTTCCCAACCCGCGCGAAAGCGATTTCGATCTGTTTGACGTCGGGCACGCCGGCACCGCCATCGCCACCGCCGTCGGCCTGGCGCGCGGCGACCAGATTCTCAAGCGCGATTCGCGTGTTGTCGCGCTGGTGGGCGATGCCAGCATCGTCAATGGCGTGGCGTTCGAGGGGCTGAACCAGGCGGGCACGCTGAAGCGCCAGTTCCTCGTCGTGCTGAACGACAACTCGATGGGCATCGCCCCGACACAGGGCGCGCTGGCGTCCTACCTGGCACGCTTCCGCGTCAGCCGGCTCTATGAAGAAGTCAAGCACAAGGTCTCGGACCTGCTGCCGCGCGTGCCGTTCGTCGGCAAGAGCGTGCTCGAAGCGCTGGCCCACCTGAAGGAAGGTTTGAAGGCGACCGTCTCACCGCACCAGATTTTTGAGCACTTGGGCTTCATCTACGTGGGCCCGGTGGACGGACATGATCTGCCGCACCTGATCGACATGCTCAAGCTGCTTCAGGACGTCTCTCACCCGGTGCTGCTGCACGTGCATACCGAGAAGGGCCGCGGCTGCGACTGGGCGTCCGAGGATCCCTGCGCGTTCCACAGCCCCGGCAAGCTCAAGGTCGATGCCGGCAAGGTCACGCCGATCAAGGGAGCCCGCAAGAGCTGGACCAGCGCCTTCGCGGACGCCTGCATCGAGATCATGAAGCAGGACGAGCGCGTCTACGCGCTGACCGCCGCCATGCCCGACGGCACCGGCCTGGCCAAGGTCCGCGACGCGCTGCCCGAGCGTGTGCTGGATTGCGGCATCGCGGAGAGCTGCACGGTGGATATCGCCGCGGGCATGGCCCGCAGCGGCCTGCGCCCGGTGGCCTGCATCTACTCGACGTTCCTGCAGCGCGCGTTTGACCAGGTGTTTCAGGAAGTCGCGCTCCAGCAGCTTCCGGTCATGTTCTGCATCGACCGCGGCGGGCTGGTCGGCGGCGACGGCGCCGTGCATCACGGCTACCTCGACATTACCTATCTGCGCGGGCTTCAGAACATGGTTCTGATGGCCCCGGCCGACGAAGCCGAGCTGACCCAGGCGATGAAATGCGGGCTGACGCTCAACGGCCCGAGCGCCATCCGCTATCCGCGCGACATGGTGCCCGAGCCGCTGCCGGCGGGGCCCGCGTTCGAACCCGGCCGGTCGCGCATCATGCGCGAAGGGCCGGATGCGACGCTGCTCTGCTACGGCACCGCGCTGCAATACGGGCTGGAAGTCGCCGAAACGCTGGCGAGCGAAGATATCTACGTCACCGTCGTCAACGCCCGCTTCGCCAAGCCGATCGACGAGGACATGGTCACCACCGCCATCACGCGCGGAACGCCCGTGCTGACCATCGAGGATCATTCGATCGCCGGCGGGTTTGGCTCGGCCGTGCTCGAAGCGGCCAATCGCCTCGGCCTGCCCACCGAGCAGATCGTGCGGCTGGGGCACGCTGAGAACGTTTTCTATCGACACGGTTCGCGCGCGGGGCAGTTGGCCGAGGCGGGCATCGACGCCGCCGGGATCGCCGCTGCGGTCCGCCGCGCGGTCAGTGCCGGCCGCGGGCATGCGGCGATGCGCGAGGCGCCCGTCATCCGTTAGGCGGGCGTCTGGCCGAGTGCGCGGCGGGCACGCCTGGTTCTCGCGCGGGCAGCAGTACGGTCCAATCGTGCGCCTCGTTCCCACCGCCAACTCCCGTATAATCCGCCCCGATGGATTCCTTCATCGCCGAACACCTGCGGGGCGTGTCGCGCACCTACGCGCTGGTGATCCCCATGTTGCCGCCGCCGCTGGCGGATGCCGTCGGCATCGCCTATCTGCTGATGCGGGTGGTCGACACGCTGGAGGATGCTCCGCAGCTCGCCGACGTCGCCCGCCACGAGCACCTGATGCGGCTCGATGCGGCGCTCTGTTCGATCGCCGGAACGCCGCTCGATTTCGCGGCCGCAGGCGAGCCCGATTGTGGAACGAGCGGACTCGCGCGAGCTGAGCAGACAACTGTCGCGAATCACCCGCTCGGCCGGCGCGCGGGTAC
Organism: uncultured Planctomycetales bacterium; assembly: GCA_964403685.1. Lineage (GTDB taxonomy): Bacteria > Planctomycetota > Phycisphaerae > UBA1845 > Fen-1342 > CAYOHG01. The sequence goes on along the minus strand of CAYOHG010000240.1, from coordinate 2,700 downwards.
GACCCCGACCGGGCTGGACAAGCTGGGCGAGCTGCCCGCCGAGCGCGCCCTGATGGCGCATCTCCCCGACGTGCTGGGGCGCGTCGTGGCCCTCGAAGCTGAATATCGCGAACCGGTGGTCCGCTGTGCGCGCACGATGATTCGCGGAGTCCTGTACATGCTGGCCCGCAGCCGGCAGCGGGAGCGAGCCTACCCCGCGGTGGCCAGTCCTTCGGAGCTGCGCGACTACTGCTACTACGTGGCGGGCGACGTCGGCGAGATGCTCTGTGCGATGATGGCCCACTATCTGCGCAGCCCGATGGTGGCCCGGCTCCAACCAGTCGCCATCGAGCTGGGCATCGGCCTGCAACTGGTCAACATCCTGAAAGACTCGTGGAAAGACGCCGCCCAAGGCCGTCGTTATCTGCCGCCCGACGATAGCGGCGCCGCCGAGCCGGGCGCCTCGGCGGCCGCGGGACTGTCGCGCGGCGCGCTGCTGCTGGCCGTCGCCGACGAGGCCCGCCGCTGCCTGCGGAGCGGAATGGAATTCGTGCTGGCGCTGCCGCCGGCCGCCGCGGGCATGCGCCTGTTCTGCGGGCTGCCGCTGGCCTGGGGCGCCATGACCCTGGCGCGGCTGGAGCGCAGCGTTCGGCGGACGAGTGCCGGTGTGGCGGAGCGGCTTGCCGGGGGCACGAAAGTCGGGCGCGGCGCGATCGCCTCGTCGATCCTGCGCTTTCGCCAGCTTGCCGGCGACGACGGCGCGCTGCGCTGCTGGCTGGACCGGATGCTGCGGCCACTGCCGGCCTGAGGCCTGCTGTGCGTATGGCGCACCGGCCGCCTGTGCCCGCGCGGACGGCGGCTACGGCTCGCTGAATTCGACGGTCGGCACCTGGTTGGAATCGCCGAACGTGAGCGTGCAACTCATACTCGAACCCGCTGAGCCACAAGCGCCGCCCCAGCTCTGGAACGTGCCCTGACCGGCGGCATCGAGTGCCGTGTAGCGAATGGTCGCACCCGATTTCAAGTAGGCAATGTGGACGGCGGGCGCGTCGCCGCCGGCCCGATCGAACTGAAACGTCGAAGTTCCATTGGCCGGGTTGGCAACCGCGGGTACATACAGCGCATCCGGCGCGTCAACCTCCACCTCGATTTCGCCGGAACCGAGCCCCTCGAGGATCACCGAGCGCATTCGTTCGTAGTTCACGCGGACGGTCTTGTCTTCCTGTACATCGCTGAGCACGCAGACGCCGGCCTCGGGAATACCCTCGACGTCCCCGGCGAATGAGACGAACTCATGCGCGAAACCGGGGACGGTGGTGTAGTCCTCATCCGCCGCCTGCAACGTGCTCAGCGCGCTCGAAAGTCCGCCGAACTCATAGGCGATGATCGTGACCGTCTGGCCCGGCTCGACAACCAGCACGTGATCCGACGAGTTTTCCTCAAAGCTCTCGATGACAACCAGATCCGAGTTGGTGCCGGCGTTGGCGCGGGTCACGGCCTGGCTCGCGACCAGTACGTACGCGCGCATCCGAATCTCGTCGCCGCTCAACCCGCGCAGCTCCACCCGTACGGTCAGTCCATCCGAATCGTCGGCGTTGTCGTTGCCGTTCTCGTTTACATTCGCATTGGCATTCGCGTTGGCATTCTGATTACCGTTGCCCTGGTTGTCGTTGGTGTTCGCGTTGGAGTTGTCGCCGGGGGTCTGCGTCGGGCAGCCGGCGATCGCCAGCGAGATCGATAGTAGTCCGAGAACTAGCGCGCGAAACCACATTCTGCTCCCCTTGCCTGCATCGCCGGCGGTCTGGCCCGCCGACCCGCGAGAAGTATAGCTGGACCGACAAGGCCGCACACGCGAACGGGCGAGGGGCGAATCCACGCTTCCGGCCGTCACGCACGCCGCCGCGAATGCGCATTCACCCGCCGAAGCGCAGCACGTGGCAACCGTGCGCGTCGGGGGCGACGTGCTCGGCCACCAGTCGCACATACGTCGCTTCCACGACCACCGCCGCCTCAAGCCCCAGCGACGCGCGCAACCGCGTGACGTGCTGTGTCGTCGGCCCTTCGATCTCGACGAAGCATCCCAGCTCCGGCAGCTCGTCGAGTGTGACCAGGCAGCTCTCGCAATCCCAGCCCTCGCGTCGTTTCTCGAAGCACACCGTCGGTCGCAGGCCCAGTTGCTCGAGAATCCGCCCGGCAGTCGCGCCGTCGCTGATCACAAGCTCGTGCTCCTCGCGCGTCTTGACCGCCTCGGCGCCCGCCGTTGCGCCGTCGGCGACCGCCGTGGCCAGGCGCGGCCCCTTGCTGGTCAGCGTCGCCGGCGGCGCGGGATGCTCGTCCAGCGGCCGGCAGGTACGCACCCGCAATCCGCGGTCCTCGCGATACAGCCGGCGGTCCGGTGTGTCGAAGAGCGTGTTGCGTTCGAGCGCCGTTCCCAGGGGCTGCGCGCCCAGTCGGGCCAGCGCTGCCCGGATCGGGTCGTGTGCCGCGACGCGCAGCTTGATCTCGATTTCGTGCGGCATGGCCGGCTCCGGGCTTGCGCGTCGAATGGCTCGCTCGACACGGCGTCGATTGACATGCGACGGTTCAGCACGCATTCTACCGGGCAGGGTATGCGCCGGGAGCGGGCCGCGGTCGCTCGTGATCGGCGTCAGCGCGAGGCGGACGCAGGAATGAGGTCTGCGGCCGCGTTGAATCTCAACCCCGCGCGATCCGCCGCCAGAA
>CAYOHG010000239.1:0-5746 GCA_964403685.1 uncultured Planctomycetales bacterium | reverse complement strand
CCGCCGGAAACCGACATCATTCCGGCGACGCCGCATGCGCCTAGAACGTCATCTGTAGCTGGACGCGCCAGATCAGCGGTGAATCGTTCACGTTGGCCATGGTGCTGCTGGAGATCGGCACCTCGGTGATCCGGGTCACGTCGGTCTGGAGCTTGACCGAGTTGCCGTGCAGGTAGTAGTTCAGCCCGCCGCTATACTCCCAGGCGCCTTCCTGCTCGTCGGCCAGGGCCGAGATGCCGCCGACTCGCGCCACCGCTTCCAGCTTCTTCTCCAGCCCCGGGATCGGCAGGAAGTACCCGAGCTGGAGATACGCGCCATGCTGCGCCACCGTGCTGGCGTCGCCGGTCAGCAGGAACCAGGGCGTCAGCGGCGTCTGGTGCGTGTTGCGCACGTCGACCACGCGAACGATGTACTCGCCGCGGGCGGAGAAGCCCTGCCACTTGAACGCCGAGGCGAGGCCGAACTGGTTGATCTGGAGCCCGGTAGTGCGAGTCAGGCCGAATCCGCCGCGCGAATCCCGGAAGTTCGCTTCCGACGGGAACGGGATTCGCGTGGTGCGCCGGTCGCCGTCGTCCTCGTTGAATCCATAGTGAAGGGCGATATCGAGCGCGGGCGAATCGTGGTACTCGACGTCGGGCTCGACCGCCATGTCCTTCCCGGGACTTTCGCCCAGCGCGTGCCAGACGAGCCGTGCGGCGATAGCGGGGTTGCCATCCAGCTCGGCCGGGTCAGGTGTAATCGTCCGGTTCGTATACGAATTGAACGAGTTGACGACGTCGACGAAGTACTCGAGCCGCTTCTCGGCAGCCTGACCCCAGAAGCGCATACCCAGCCCGCGCGCAAACGTGAACACGAAGTTGACCATCGGCCGATCGACCAGCGACAAGCCGCTGTCGGAAACCAGCTCGGACTGAGTGGCGGCGACCTTGAAGATGCCGGCCTGAACCTGGAACTCGTCCGCGAAGCGGTAGTTCACGTACCAGTCGCGGATGATGGTGTCATAGGCGTTGGACGTATCCGACGCGATCTGCATGTAGTGGGTCAGATCCTCGGAATACGCGTGGCCCTTGAGAATCAGCCGCAGACGGGTCGCGTCGAAGCCGGTGCGGTCATCGCGCTCCAGCCGCGGATCACGGTAGCGATTGCGGGGGCCGACGGCGTAGTGCGTCCAGCGGAATTGCAGGTTGGCGCCGACAACGAGCTTGAACAAGTCATCGGAGCTCTTGATGTAGAAGCCCTTGTCATAGCCGGCCTGCGCGGTTGGCGCCAGCAGTTGCTCGCGGAACTCCTGCTCGCTAAGCAGGGCGCGGATTTGCCGGCGCATTTCCTCCGCGCGGGCGGCATCCGTCGCCTGCGCATCGACGGACGCGAGCTGAGCACCCAGCGACTCCAGTTCATGCCGATTGCTGCGAAGCCGTTGCTCAAGGCTGGTGAGCCGACGAGCCGCGTCGTCGTTCTGCCCCGCGAACGCGGATGGCAGAGCCGATTCGGAGAACAACAGTGCGAGAATGGCCAACGCCCACCGGATCATGAAATGTGTCTCCGACTGACGGGTGCGTGCGAATCAAATCACGATCAGCAGGCCCTGTCCAGCGACGTTTGCAGAATCCGTCGCCAGGCCATCGCAGTTGGCCGCGGCGTGCCGCCGCTGGACAGGCGTCCGGGTCCGCGTTCCAAAGCGGCTGACCGGGCGCTGGCCGGCAACCGGTGCGTTCTGGGCCTGAGCAGCGCTGCCCAACCCGCGAACAATCGATTATGTTGGCCGGAACACCGTCTGCCGGCGCGTGCTGTGTTCGCGCCTCACGGGGAAACAGGATGCGTCCGACCATTCTTCTGACGTCGTGCGTGCTGGTGTTCGTCGCCGCCTGCGCTGAAGCGCAGGAACCGGCGGCGGCGCCTCAACTGAAGCTCAGCCAGGCCACGTGGGACTTTGGCACGCGCTGGTACGGCGATCCGTGCGAGACGGACATCGAGCTGAGCAACGTCGGCAAAGCCCCGCTCAAGCTGCTGAAGGTCGACAGCACCTGCGGGTGCACCGTGCCCAAGCCGGACAAGCTGGAACTGGCGCCGGGCGAAAAGACACGGTTGCACATCAAGTACAACACCCGCAAGAACCAGGTCAACGTGACCCAGGCCGTGACGATTGAGTGCAACGACCCCCGGCAGCCGGTGGTTCGGATACAGGTCAAGGGCCGGGTCAACAACGTCTTCGCCGCCCAGCCGCTCGACAAGCTCGCCTTCGGGCAACTGTTGCGCGACTCGCAGGCCAGCCGCGCGATCGAGCTGACCAACAACCTGCCCGAGCCGGTGACGCTGGCACTGCCGGCCGGTCCGACCGAGGACTTCCGCGTGCGACTGGAGGAACTCGAACGCGGGCGGCGCTATCGCCTCACGGCCGAGACGGTTCCGCCGTTGAAGCACGGTACGAACTTCTTCACGCTCAAACTCAAGACGTCCAACGCTCGTTTCAGCACGATGGAGGTGCCGGTCAGCGCCTATGCGATGGAGCGCGTCGAAGTCTCGCCGCCGTCGATCGTGCTGAGCCAGCCATCCGCCCGACCGCTCAAGCGGACGCTGCGTCTCAACTACCTGCCGGACCGCCCGCTGAAGGTCACGGCGGTGTCCGCCAGCGACCCGGCGGTGCAGGTCGAGCTGCTGCCCAGTCAGCCGCGCGCGGCCCAGGACGCGGTTTTCGCGTTTCACCAGCTTCAGGTCACCATCGCCGATCCCACCCGGCTTCCCGCCGGCGGGGCCAGCATTGAACTTCAGACCGATGATGTCGAGGCGCGTTTCCAGCGCCTGACGATCCCGATCGAGATCCGCGGCGCACAGCCGATGGAAGATGTGGATGAGTGACCGCCCGCCGTCGATTCCGGTCCAATCGCGGCCGCCCGTCGGTGGCGTTCTATTCGATCTCGACGGCGTCATCACCGACACCGCCGAGCTGCACTTCCAGAGCTGGCTGACGCTGGCCCGCGAACTGGGGCTGCGCTTCGATCGACAGGCCAACGAAGCCCTGCGCGGCCTGAGTCGTCCGCAAAGTCTGGCATTGCTGCTGGGCGACCGCGGCGGCGATTTCGACGCGGAACAGCGGCAGGCCCTGCTGGATCGCAAGAACGTCGAGTACCTGCGCCGCGTGGATCGGCTCTCGCCGGCCGACATCTTCCCGGGCGTCGAACGGCTGCTGAGCGAGCTGGCGGCGGCCGACCTGCGGCGCGCGGTCGCCAGCGCCAGCCGTAATACCCGCTGTGTACTGGAGCGCCTCGGCCTGGCCCGCGCATTTGACGCCATCGTCGACGGCAATGACGTCAGTACCTCCAAGCCGGCCCCGGACGTGTTTCTGGAGAGCGCCCGGCGGTTGGAGTTGCCGGCAATGCGCTGTGTAGTGATCGAGGATGCCGCCAGCGGCATTGAAGCCGGTCTGGCCGCCGGAATGCGCGTCATCGGGGTCGGACCGCCGGAGCGGGTTGGCCGAGCTCATCTTTGCGTGCGGCAGACGGCGGACATCGGGGTCGGCGACATCCTGGGGCAACTGCGCTGCGCGGTGTCGCCGGAGGCGGCCGAACCGGCCGGATCGGCCACGGAAGCGGTTTGACGAGCCGCGGGCGTCCCTATAATGCGCGGCATGCCTCGCGCTGCGTTGCCGCACGCATTTCGGCTGATCATGCTTCTGTCCGTGCTCGGGCTGCACGGCGCGTGTCATCGCCAGCTTATTCACGAGCGGTTGGAGTCGGAGTACCCGCCGGACCGCGCCGCGGCCGCGATCGAATCCGCCGAGCGCCACGAGGTCGCGTTCGTGCCGCGGCTGGTGCGGTTGCTGGAAGACCCGGACCCGGCCGTGCGACTGTACGCGATTTCCGCGCTCGGACGGCTCTGCGGGCAAACGTACGGGTATGTGTATTACGCCGACGAGGCTGCGCGCTCGGCGGCGGTGGCGCGCTGGCAGGAGGCGTTGCGTGCAGGGCAGGTCACGGCTCGGCAGCCAGGCACACCCTCGAATTCAGCGTCGGTGAGACCGGGGCTGGCCGCGGGGAGCGGGCCATGAATCCCGCGCCGCTGGACATCGAGATGCGCAGCGACGCGTCGGATCTGCGGCGCGTGCGGGAGCTGGTCCGGGGGTGGGTGGCGCGCTGCGGAGCCTGCGAAAAGATGATCGCCGACGTGGTGCTGGCGCTGGACGAGGCGCTTACAAACGTAATCCGCCACGGCTATGACAATCAGACCGGCCAGCGGATTGTGTTGCACGGGGAGTGCGTTCAGACGCTGGACCGCGGCCGCCTGCTGGAATTCATCGTTCGGGATTGGGGTCGGCAGGTGCCGCTGGAGAACATCCGCGGACGCGACCTGGACGAACCCCGCCCCGGCGGGCTGGGCGTGCACATCATTCGGGCATTGATGGACCAGGCCGATTACAGCCACGCGCAGGGAGGCGGCATGCGGCTGGTGATGCGCAAGTATTTTTCGCCGGCCGGATCGTCGACGGCCGGCGAAGGGCAGGGACATTCATGACGGAAAACCGCTCCACATTGCGCATCGAGCAGTCCAACCAGGGCAGCGCCACCGTCCTGCGCCTGTCCGGCGAGGTCGATCTGAACTCGTCGCCGGAACTGCGCGCCCAGTTGCTGGAGGTCATGGAAGCGCAGCCGGCACGGCTGGTGCTCGATCTGCGCGGGTTGCTGTACATGGACTCATCCGGGCTGGGAACGCTGGTCGATCTCAAACGCCGCACCGAGCAGCGAAATACGCCGTTGGTCCTGGTCGGCGTGCAGCCGCGCGTGCGCAGCCTGCTGGAGATCACCCGGCTGAACACGTTTTTCCGAATCGTGGATTCCATCGAGCAGGCGTGCCAGGCATGAGCACCGCCTCGCCGACACCGCGCGCCAACCGGCTGCGAGCCGGCATCGAAAGCGTGGGAGCCGCGTCGCGACGAAGTGTCCGCCGGCTGCATGGCGCCGGGGCCTACGTCGGCGGCGTCACGCGACTTCTGTCGGCCGTGTTGCTGCGCGTCGTCGGCTGGCTCAATCCGCGCGGACGGCGCGTCCCCTGGGCGGACATCGCTGCCCAGAGCTTCCGCTTCGGCGTGCGAAGCATCCCGATTGTGATCGTCGTCCAGGTCTTCATCGGCGTGATTCTGGCGTTGAACATGGCCCCGACGCTGGAGGCCTACGGGCAGATCGAACGCACGGCCGACGTGGTTGCGATCGCCGTCCTGCGCGAGCTGGGACCGCTGATCACCGCCATTCTGCTGAGCGGCTTTGCCGGCGCGTCGATCGCCGCCGAGCTGGGCACGATGGTCGAGGGCGAGGAAATCAAGGCACTCAAGGCACACGCGCTGGACCCGATCCGCTTCCTGGTCGTGCCGCGCGTGGTTGCCACCACGGTCATGCTGATCGGCCTGAGCGTGCTGGCCGACGTGGTCGGGATGCTGGGCGGCATGTTCACCGGCGTGGTCGTGCTGGACATTCCAGCGCTGCTCTATGTCGATGGCACGCGGGCTGCGATCCGGCTCGGCGATTACTTCACCGGACTGGTCAAGGCGGCGGTCTTCGGCGTGCTGATCGCCGGGCTGGCCTGCTACGAAGGCCTGAACGTCCGCGGCGGGGCCGAGGGCGTCGGCCGAGCGACGACGACGACGGTGGTCAAGAGCATCGTCGCGCTGATCGCGGCGGACTGCGTTTTCGCGGTCGTCTTGTACACCTTGGGCTGGTAGCGCTTGATTCGCGTTGTCGGGATAGACGAGGCCGGC
>CAYOHG010000238.1:2859-5748 GCA_964403685.1 uncultured Planctomycetales bacterium | reverse complement strand
GTATATGTCGCTCTCCGAGGCGAGCCGCCTGCTCAGCATTCAAACCGCGCCGCCCACGGCGCACGCTTCGGCCTGTCCAGCCAGCGCGAGGCCTCGTCGTCGCCGACGATGACCCGCTTGTCCGGGTCCCAGCGAATCGGCCGGCCCAGCCAGTAGGCGATGTTCGCCAGGTGACACACGGTGATCGTGCTGTGCCCCACTGCAACGTCGGTGATCGGCCGGCGCCGCGCGCGGATGCAGTTGATCCAGTCCTGCTGATGCCCGGGACTTTCGTACAGCCGCAGCTCATTCGGACCCGTCGGCTCCGCGCCGATCGATTCCGGCCAGGTGCGGATGTAGCCCCGGTTCACTTCGACCTTGCCATCGCTGCCCGTGAACAGAATCCCATTGGCTCCCCCGTGGTACATCTGCACGCCATTCGCATAGCGGAACGTCAGTGTCGGACCCTTCTCCGGATCAGGGGTGGTGCGAACGTCCGGCGCTTGCGGCGGGGGAATAACTTCCACGGGCCCCGAACCGTCCATTCCCATGCCCCACTGCGCGATGTCGTAGTGGTGCGCGCCCCAGTCCGTCGTCATCCCGCCGGAATAGTCGCGGATATGCCGCCAGCCGCCGCCAAAATCGCCGCTGCTGCGCTCGCTGTTGTAGGGCTGCCAAGGCGCAGGGCCGAGCCAGCGATCCCAGTCCAGCCCGTCGGGGACGGGCTCCTCAGGTAAATACTTCTCGCGCGACGGGCCGGCGATGCCGACGTTCACCTTCTCCAGCTTGCCGATACGGCCGTTGCGGACCAACTCGCAGGCGAAGCGGAAATTGGCATCCGAGCGCTGCTGACTGCCGACCTGAAAGACCGTCCCGTAGCGCCGTGCCGCCGCCAGCATGGCGTCCGCCTCGCGAATCGTCAGCGACAGCGGCTTCTCGCAATACACGTCCTTGCCCGCCCGGCACGCCGCGATCGCGATCGTCGCGTGCCAGTGATCCGGAACGGCGATCAGCACGGCATCGATGTCCGCCCGCTCCAGCAGCAGCTCGTATTCGTTGAACGTCTCGCAGCCTTGAAACCAGCCGGCGGCCGTGTCGGCGGCATAGTGCTCCTCAACCTGCTTACGCGCGTTCTCACGCTTGTCGCGGTCCACGTCGCAGATCGCGACTACCTGCACCTCCCGGTTGCCCAGGAACCCCGGCACATGCGCCCCGCCCATGTTCCCCACGCCGATGAAACCAAGCGTGATTCGTTCACTGGCGGCCAGCCGCGAAGGCCGGCCCAACGCGGTGGAGGTCAGCACGTAGGGAGCGGCCGCCAAAGCCGCCGTCTGACCAAGAAAGGATCGTCGAGAAATGCGGCCGCGCCGGTTCATGTCGCGCTCCTCGTTGCAGTCCGGGAACGCGCACTCTACCGCGCCGCGGCAGGAGCGAAAGCCGCTGCCCGCGGCTGCAACCATCACCCGGCGCCCGTCACAACCGCGGGCCCGCCGCGCAATCGGCGAAGAAGTCGGCGATCAGCTCGGTCGCGTCGGGGTGCTCGACGTGCCGCCCGGCGATCCGCTCGTTCATCACCGGAATCCCGCCGGGCCAGCAGTGACCGGCCCCGAGAATCACGTAAAAATCCAACCAAACGCCCGCGCGACGCGACCCGAACCGCCGCAGGTGCACGTTCTGTCGCACCGTCTCGAGCGTCGGCGAGTCATCCAGCCCGCACGCATCGCACCACTGCCGCACCGTGTCAAACACGCTGCCCTGCGCGCGGGTCGGCCCCCAGGGCGACTGCACCACGCCGCCGCCGAGCGGATTCAGCGGATCTCGCTCGCCGCAGATGTAAATCACCGGCACGGGCCGCGCCGGCCGCGTATCCATCCGCCAGAGCTTGCCGCACACCGGTGCAACCGCCGCCAGGCGCTCGGCAATGGAAGCGGCCAGCACGAAGCACATCGAGCCGCCGTTGGAGAAGCCGCTCGCGTAGACCCGCCGCGGATCGATCGGGTAGCGCGCGATCAGCACATCAATCAGCGCGTTCAGGTAACCCACGTCGTCGACGTCGGGCTGCTCCGAATCGGCCAGCCCGGAACGCACACTCCAGAATTGTGGGTTGCGCCGAAAGCTGATCGGCTCGTCCGGTCGCGGGCGCACGCCTTCCGGAAACGCAACGATCCACCGCCGCCGGTCGGCGACTTCCGGCCAGCGCGAGGCCAGCGCCGCCAGCTCCGCGCTCCCCCCGCCGCCATGCAGCATCAATACCAGCGGCGCTGCCCGTTCCGGCGCCGCCCCGCGCGAAGAATGAACCAGCGCCCGCCGCCGGCGACCCTGCCATTCCAGCAGCACTTCGTCGAACGACGTCGCCGGGCGCGGCAAATGTGGCGGCAGGTTGGGCATTCGGTTTTCCAGCCTACGCCGTCCGGGGACACACGCAATTCGACGACAACTCACCAGCGATAGGCGCACGTCACAACGCTGCTATTGGCAATCACGGCGCACTGTTGTTTCGCGCCCCCGCGCGCCACTGCGGCGCGACGATCACGGCTTGGATGCCGGCGTCGATGCGGCCGCGCCGGCGGGCGCTGCCGCCTGGGATCGATCCGCCTCCCGCTCCCGCCGGTACGCCTCCAGCCGCTCAATCCGCTCGCGCAGGTCGCGGATTGTCTCGCTTTCGCCGCGCTCGCGGTTCAAGCTGTCGATCGCGCTGCGCGCCCGTCGGCGGCGGGCCTCATCGGCCGCCCCGTCGGCCAGCGCCTGAAGTGCTGCGATGGCCTCGGTGTCACCCAGCCGGGCGAGCGCCCCGGGGACGGCGTTCGCCGCTTTGTCCTGCACGTCGTTCAGCAGCGATTCGAGAAACCGCCGTACGCCGACCTTCGCCGAGTCGTTCGCCCGCCCGATCCGCGCCACCGCCTCGATTCC
>CAYOHG010000238.1:0-2759 GCA_964403685.1 uncultured Planctomycetales bacterium | reverse complement strand
CGCCGACCTTCGCCGAGTCGTTCGCCCGCCCGATCCGCGCCACCGCCTCGATTCCCGTCGCGCGACTGCGGTACGGTGCTCCGTAAGCCGCCAGCGCCCGCGCCGCATCCAACCCCCGCACGTCTTCCAGCTCTCCTAGCGCCGCCACCGCCGCCTTGCGAATGCGATCGTCAAACGAATCCCGGCCCGCCGCCGCCAGCAGCGCCGCGATGTTCGCATCGTCCAGGTCCTGCCTCCCCAAACCGCTGCACGCCGCGGCGACCACGCCTTCGGAACGCGATTCCTGCGCCAGTCGCACCAACGTCGCCGCCACCCGGCCATCCCGGTACTTGCCCAGTGCTTCCACCACCGCCCGCAACACGCGCGCATCCGCGACAACGTCAACGTCGTCCGCGGCGGCCAACAGCAAATCGCGCGCCCGGTCGCGATTCATCCGGCCCAGACTCGTCGCGGCTTCCTGGCGCAGCCCACGCAGTGCGCTCGGTTCGTGCAGCACAGCGGCCAGCACTGCGCGGGCTTCATCGCGATCGAAACCAGCCAGCGCCCGCACCGCGTGCAGCCGCGCCGACAGCGTCGGCCCCCTGGCTGCGCTTTCCACCAGCATGGCAACGGGTAAACGCCAGTCGATCACCGCCAGCAGCGACCCGCGCGGATCGATGCAGACCTGACGTGGCGCCTCCGGGCACGCCACCGTCAGTTCGCCAAACCGCCCGCTCAGTTCGGCCACGCACTTTTCGATGCTCCCGTCGGGCAGCACCAGCCAGACATCAACGTCCATTCGAAACGCCGGGTAGGCCCGCTCGATCGGCTGCGTTTGCTCGAAACGCACCACTGCCGTTCGCGCGAGGTCGTTCCATTCGTACGCCACCGCCAGCCGCGGCGCGCCCCCGCGATAGACAAACTGCTCGAAGAACTGCGCCAGGCTGCGCCCCGAGTGCTCCTCCATCACCCGACGGAACTGATCGGTCTCGACCAGCGTCCAGGCGTTTCGGCGGGTGTAATCCTGAAGCGCCCGGAAAAACGCGTCGTCGCCCAGCAGGCGGCGCAACATGTGCAGCACCGCGGCGCCCTTGCTGTACGGGTCGCTGCCCGGCCGATCGAGCCCCTCCCACGGGTCCCCGTAGTGTTTGGACGTAATCCCGCCGATCGAGTCCACCTTGTCGCGCTCCGCGACGTTCCGCAGGTTTGACCAGTTGCGGAACTCGTACTCGTCCGCTCCCGCCGACGCCTCGAACCAGATCGACTGTGCGTATGTCGCAAACCCCTCGTTCAGCCAGATGTGCTCCCACCCGCGGCAGGTAAGCGTGTCGCCATACCATTGGTGGGCCAGCTCGTGCGCGATCAGGTCGTCGATGTCCTCGTCTTCGGCCGCCGCCGCGCTCAGCACGCACGACTCATAGAGTGTCGTGCACGAGGTGTTCTCCATCCCCCCGTACTGGAACAGCGGTACCACCGCCTGGGCATACTTCGCGAACGGGTAATCGAGACCGAATCGTTGCGAGAACACTTCGATCATCTCCGGCGTCTTCTGAAACGTCCGCAGCGCATCGTCTTTCGCGTTCGGCGGAACCCAGTATTCCACTGGCTTGCCGCGCCATTCCTGCGAGACCACCTCCAGCTCGCCGATCACCAGCGAGATCAGGTACGACACGTGCGGCTCTTCCAGGGTGTAATGCCAGCGCGTCCGCCCGCCGCCCGCGTCCTTCTGTTCGACCAGCCTGCCGTTGGACAGCACCTTGTACTCCGAAGCCACAGTCACGATCGTCTCGGTCGTGGCTCGTTCGTTGGGGTAGTCGTGCGCCACCATCCAGTGCCGGTTCTCCTCGCCCTGCCCCTGCGTGTGTACGACCAACGGCCGGTCCGGGTACTGCTCGTCCGGCAGCGCGAAGATCATCCCGCTGGTCGGCTCATGGCAGCGATAGCGGATTACGATCGCGTGCTCGCTGTCCGGCGCCAGCGGCGGATCAAACCGCACTGTCAAATACTCATCGTCGTAGTGATGATCCAGCGCCGCGCCCGCTTCGCCGGCGATGGACTGGATCCGCAATGCCACGGCGTTCAGCCGAAGTCGCGCAATCGGCAGCGCCAGCACCCGGAATCGCAACGTCTCGGTGCCCACAAACGAGCGTGACCGCAGATCCGCGAAATCCAGTTCGAGCCGGATGTGCGTGAAATCCACCTGCGGGTCTGGCGGATAGGAGCGCGGATCGCCGCCGCGCAGCGAGTCGAACGGCGCGCCGGCCTGCCGCGCCGCCGCGAGCTCGGCCCGACCGCATTCCCCGCGTTCGCCGCTGGTGGCGCCGCTGGCACAGGCCAGCACAAGCAATACACATCCAGCCATGACGCAGTTGTTCAGGCGATTGCGACGATCCATGACGCCTCCTCGCAGGGTGAACGCGGCAGCGTCGCCGCCGGCGCTCGGCGCGTCAACCACGGCCCGCGGCTGGCCGCGTTGTGCCCGCGCTGGCCAGCGCCGCGGATTCCGGCCACCATATGCCGCGTGACTCGCAAACAACGTCGCTCCAATCTGGTCGCGTTCACTCTCGGGCTGGGCGCCACGGGGGTCGTGCTGGCGCTCTACGCCGCCGGACAGCTCGACACGCTCGAAAACCTGACCTACGACCTGCGCGTCTGCTACGCCAACTCCATCCCGCAGGACGACCGCATCGTGATCATCTCGATCGGCGATCGCGATCTCCAGACGTACGGCCGCTGGCCCTGGCCGCGCGATCAGCAGGCCGCCCTGGTCTCAATCCCCG
>CAYOHG010000237.1:0-5764 GCA_964403685.1 uncultured Planctomycetales bacterium | reverse complement strand
GAGCTGAGCGGGTTGCCGGGGGCGCCGCCCGGCGGGCTGCGGCGGGCTGCGCTGGCGCTGGCCAACCGCTGGGGACGAATGCGCTTCCGCCAGCGGCGCTACGGACTGCGGCTCTGGCTCGCAACTCTGCTGGCGCAACGCCTGCCGCTGCCGGGTTGGCGGCGCCGCCTGCGCCAGAAGCTCAACCAGATCGACACGAAACACCTCAAGTGAGGCGATGATGGCCCGACCCAGCGAGATTCCGGTGTTCGTGCTGTGCGGCGGCCTGGGCACGCGGCTCAAGGAGCAGACCGACCTGATCCCCAAGCCGATGGTGCCGATCGGCAGCCGTCCGATTCTCTGGCACATTCTGCACAGCTACGCGGCGCACGGCTTCAAGCGCTTTGTGCTCTGCTGCGGCTACAAGTCCGAAGTCATCAAGAGCTACTTCCTGAACTACGCCTCGATGAACAGCGACTTCACCGTCGAGCTGATGACCAACCACGTGACCGTGCACTCGATCGACCACGAGCAGGATTGGCAGGTTACCCTTGCGTTCACCGGAGAGCTGACCATGACGGGCGGTCGCGTGGCCCGCGCTGCCGAGCGCTATCTCGGCGGCGCCGAGCACTTCGCGGTTACCTACGGCGACGGGCTGACGGATGCGGACCTGGCCGAGGAGCTGCGTTTTCACCTCTCGCACAACCGGCTGGGCACGGTTCTGGGGGTCAATCCGCCCTCGCGATTCGGCGAGATCGTGCTGGAAGGCAGCGCGGTGCGGCGCTTTGAGGAGAAGCCGCAGTTTTCCGATGACTGGATCAACGGGGGCTATTTTCTGTTTCGCCGGGGGTTCCTGAAATACCTGTCTCCCGACGAATCCTGCGTGCTCGAGCGGGCGCCGCTGGTGAAGCTGGCCGCCGACGGACAGCTCTCGATGTACCAGCATCGCGGCTTCTGGGCCTGTATGGACACACAGCGCGACGTGGATCAACTCAACAAGGCCTGGGCCTCGGGCGAGGCCCCCTGGATGAAGCGGCGCGCGGCCGCGGAGCGCGGCTGAGAGATTCCCGGACCCGCCGGCGGACGATTGCCGCTGGCGCGATTGGCCATCCGGCGGCCGGAAAGCGCCGCCCATCGAACGGAGACCGCTCATGCGCGTTCTGGTTACCGGACACAAAGGCTACATCGGCGTGCATCTGGTCGAGCTGCTCAAACAGGCGGGTCATCAGGTCACCGGCTGCGACATCGGCCTGTACGACGGTTGCGGCTGGGCCAAAATCGCGCCCGCCGACCGCGAGCTGCGCAAGGATGTGCGCAGCCTGAGCGAAGCCGACCTGGCCGGCATCGACTGCATCATGCACCTGGCCGCGATCTCCAACGACCCGATGGGCGAGCTGGACGGCACCATCACACTGTCGATCAACCGCGACGCGTCGGTGCGGCTGGCGCGGCTGGGCCGCAGTGCCGGGGTCGGGCGGTTCCTGTTCGCCGGAAGCTGCTCGGTTTACGGCCAGGGCGCCAAACTCGACCTCGACGAGAGCGACCCGCTCAATCCGCTCACCGCGTACGCGAAGTCCAAGATCGAGGCGGAGCGCGACATTCTGGCGCTCACGGACGACCACTATGCCACGGCCTCGCTGCGCAACGCGACCGCGTACGGCTATTCGCCCATGCTGCGCATCGACCTGGTCGTCAATAACCTGCTCGCCTCGGCGTTGTCCTACGGCGAAATCCGCATCATGAGCGACGGTTCGCCCTGGCGGCCGCTGATTCACTGCCGCGACATCGCCCGCGCCTTCATCGCATTCATGAACGCGCCGCGCGCGGCGGTCGCCGGCCTGGCGCTGAATGTCGGCGCTAACGAGGAGAATCACCGCGTTCGCGACGTGGCCGACCAGGTCAAGCGGCTCATCCCGCAGGCCAGCGTCGTCTACACCGGGGAGGTCGGCAACGACCCGCGCAACTACCGGGTCGCCTTTAACCGGCTGAACGCCGCCTTGCCCGATTTCAAGCTCGAATACTCGCTCGCCAGCGGCATGGACGAACTGCACCGCAAGATGCGCGAGTTCGGCTTCGGCAAGACGCACTTCGAGGGCGACCAGTTCGTGCGCATTCGCACCTTGCGCAAGCGGCTGAACCTGATCACGACCGCGCCCGCGGCGCCGGCGCTGGCCGCTTCGACCTGAGAATGGCGCGCCGCCGCGCCGGGGCACGTCCCGGGCCGGTGAGCGCGAAGCCCCCAAGGAGACTCGCCGTGAAGTTCACCGAAACGCCCCTGCCCGGCGCCTTCGTCATCGATCTCGAAAAACGCGGTGACGACCGCGGGTTCTTCGCGCGCGTCTTCTGCGAAAAAGAGTTCCGCACGCACAACCTCGTGCAGCACTTCGTGCAGGTCAACAACTCGCTCTCCGGCGAGCGCGGCACGCTGCGCGGCATGCACTACCAGCTTCCGCCGCATGCCGAGACCAAGCTCGTGCGCTGCATCCGCGGCGCGCTGTGGGACTGCATTCTCGACCTGCGGCCCGAATCGCGCACCTTCGGCCGCTGGTTCGGGATCGAGCTGTCAGCCGAGAACCGCCGCATGCTCTACGTCCCGAAGGGTTTCGCCCACGGTTTCCTGACGCTGGCGGATGACACCGAGGCGTTCTACTTCGTCGACGAGTTCTACGCGCCGCAGCACGAGCGCGGCATTCGCTGGGATGACTCGGCGTTCAAGATCCAGTGGCCCGGGTCGCCGACGATCCTGTCGGACAAGGACCGTAATCACCCCGACTTCCATCCGGCCCATCACCTGCCGCACGCCGGTGAGTTGGTGCGAACATGAGGATCCTCTTCACCGGGGCGAGCTCGTTCACGGGTTGCTGGTTTGTGCAGGCGCTCGTCGCGGCCGGCCACACAGTCACCGCGACGCTGCGTGGCGGGGCCGGTTCGTACGAGGGGCTGCGCCGTCGGCGCGTCGAGCGCGTGTCGCGCTGTGCGGGGGTGGTCGAGGGCTGCGCGTTCGGCGATGCGCGCTTTGCGGAGCTGCTCGAAACCGGGCCGGCCTTCGACCTGCTCTGCCATCACGGCGCCGACGTGACCAACTACAAGAGCCCGGATTTCGACGTGGCCGCCGCGCTGTCCGGCAACACCCACAACGTCCGTGCCGTGCTGGCGGCGCTGCGGAAGCGCGGGCCGACGGCGCTGCTCCTGACCGGCAGCGTCTTCGAGAGCGGCGAGGGCGCCGGCTCGGACGGCCTGCCGGCGTTCTCGCCGTACGGATTGTCCAAGGCGCTGACCGCCCAGGTGTTCCACTATCACGCCGCGGTCGCCGGCGTGCGGCTGGGCAAATTCGTGATTGCCAACCCGTTCGGACCGTACGAGGAGCCGCGCTTCACGCACTACCTGGTTCGGCACTGGTTTGAAGGCAAGACGCCGGCCGTGAACACGCCGCTGTACGTGCGTGACAACATCCACGTTTCGCTGCTGGCGGCGGCGTACGCGGATTACGCCGCGCGATTCGCCGCCGGCGACGCTCCGCCACACCTGGCGCCCAGCGGATACGTTGAGAGCCAGGGGAGCTTTGCGCTGCGTTTCGCGGCTCAGATGCAGGCACGGCTGGAGCGGCCCTGTCCAGTGGAGCTGGTCCGCCAGACGGACTTTGCCGAACCCCGAATTCGCATCAACACGGATGCGCTGGATCCGCAGCGCCTGGGCTGGGACGAAGCCCGGGCCTGGGACGAACTGGCGGAGTACTATCGACAGGTGTTCGCCGAGCGCGGCTAGCCGTGTTGTTCAGGC
This sequence comes from uncultured Planctomycetales bacterium, assembly GCA_964403685.1. Taxonomy (GTDB): domain Bacteria; phylum Planctomycetota; class Phycisphaerae; order UBA1845; family Fen-1342; genus CAYOHG01. Next base: position 2,005 of record CAYOHG010000237.1, on the reverse strand, counting down.
GGTCTGAGCGATCGTTCCAGCCAAACCCGGCCAGCGACCCACGCCGAGGCGCGTGCGGTATGCCGATGGAGCCTGATGCGGTGAACGTGACCGTGCCGGCGACGACCGATCGAGCCGCGCGCGCGGCGGATGCGCCCGCTGGCGCCAGCCATGTGCTCGACCTGCTGATTGTGATCGTCTGCTACCGGGCCGCCGACCTGACGATCGACTGCCTGCGTTCGCTGGCACCGGAGACTCGCGCACTTTCCGGCGTGCGCGTGGCTGTCTGCGAGAACGGCACCGGCGGCGACTCGCGTCAGCAGATTGCCGACGCGATCCAGCGCGAGGGCTGGCACGACTGGGTCGAGCTGAGCGAGATTCACCCCAATCGCGGATTCGCCGGCGGCAACAACGCGGTGCTGCGGGCGGTGCTCGAACGACCCGATCCGCCCCGCAACTTCCTGCTGCTCAACGCGGACACGCTCGTGCGGCCCGCTGCGCTGGCGGAGCTGCTGCGGGCCGCGAAGCAGTTTCCCGACGCCGGCATCATCAGTCCGCGGCTGGAATGGCCCGACGGCTCCCCGCAGCAGAGCTGCTTCCGCCATTCTCGCCCGCTCGACGAGATGCTGGCCGCGGCCCGCTTCGGCCCGCTGTCGCGGCTGCTCGGCCGCGACGGAATCGCGCTGCCGGTCACGGACGCACCGAGCTGGCCCGAATGGACCAGCTTTGCCTGTGCACTGATCCGCCGCGAGGTGTTCGAACAGGTCGGCGTGCTCGACGACGGCTTTTATCTCTACTTCGACGACCCCGACTTCTGCCGGCGGGCGCGTCAGGCCGGTTGGCGCGTGCTGCACTGGCCCGCCGCGCGCGTCGTGCACCTGCGCGGCCGCAGCAACCCTCTGAAGGAGATGGCCGCGCAGCGCCAGCGCCGGCCGCGCTACTGGTACGAGTCGCGCGCCCGCTACTATGCCAAGCACTTCGGCTGGTTCGGCCTGCTGCGCGCTAATCTGTTCTGGTGGCTGGGCCGGGCCGTCTCGCTGCCGCGCGAGCTGCTGACCCGCAAGCCGACGCACGTCTGCCAGCGCGAGTGGCTCGACATCTGGATCCGCTGGCGCGACCCGCTGCGCCCGCCGGAAACGAGGCAGTCATGAGCCGGCTGCCCGATTTCGTGATCATCGGCGCGATGAAGAGCGCCACGACCACGCTGCACGACCAGCTCGCCGCGCAGCCCGGCATCTTCATGAGCACGCCCAAGGAGCCATGCTACTTCAGCGACGACGCGGTGTTCGCGCGCGGCGAGAGCTGGTACCGCGGACTGTTCGCTGCGGCGCCGGCCGGCGCGCTGTGCGGCGAATCGAGCACGCACTACACCAAGCTGCCCACCTATCCGCAGACGGTTGCGCGGATGAAGGCGCTGCTTCCCGACGCAAGGCTCATCTACATCATGCGCCACCCGGTCCAGCGGCTGCTCTCGCAGTTCGCGCACGAGTGGAGCGAGCGGGCCGCTTGCGGAACGGTCGACGAGGCGGTGGCCGCGCTGCCGCGCCTGACCGAGTACAGTCTCTACAGCATGCAGCTCGAGCCCTATCTGGACGCTTTCGGCCCGCAGCGCATCCTGCCGCTGTTCTTCGAGCGCCTGACGCGCCACCCGCAGAGCGAGCTGGAGCGCGTGGCGCGATTCATCGGCTATCCCGAGACGCCGCGCTGGCACACGGACGTGGCCCAGCGCAACGCTTCGAGCGAACGGCTCCGCCGCAGCCTGCTGCGCGACGCGCTGGTCTGGAACCCGGCGGTCACCTGGCTGCGCCGCGCGCTCGTGCCGCAGCGGACGCGCGACTGGATCAAGAGTTTCTGGAAGCTCAAGCACAAGCCGAAGCTTTCGAGCGAGGTCGAGCGGCGGCTGACCGAAGTGTTCGATCGCGACCTGGCGCGGCTGTCGGGCTGGCTGGGCGTCGAGCTGCGCTGCGACAACTTCGCGAGCGTCGTGACCGATCGGCCGATCGAGTTCTCCGGGCTGCTCTGCCGG
>CAYOHG010000236.1:0-5768 GCA_964403685.1 uncultured Planctomycetales bacterium | reverse complement strand
ATTGGCCGCTTCGAGCAATCCATCGGTGTAGAAGAGCGCCGCCCGCAGGCGCGCGCGCGGCTCGATCCGCATGACTTCGTAGCGCTCATCCAGCTCGACGCCGAAGGGCAGCGAGTTCTGATCTTCGAGCAACTCGATGCCTTTTTCAGCGAACAGCAGTGGCCCATGATGCCCGGCGCCAACGTACTCGATGGCGCCGCTGTCCGAGTGTACGACCCCGACGATGGCCGTAACGAAGACGTTGGGCGCGGTGTTGCGGTAGATCAGCTTGTTCAGCCGGTCGGCCAGCTCCGGCAGCGGCACGTCGGCGCTGAGCGCCACGCGCACGGCGGCCTGAAAATTGGCCATGATCAGCGCGGCCGGCAACCCGTGGCCGGTCACGTCGGCGATGATCATCCCCGCGCGCAGGTGATCCAGCTCGAAGTAGTCGAAGTAATCGCCGCTGACGGTCGACGACGGCTCGTTGTATCCGGCGATCCGCAGGCACCCGCGGACGAAGGGGCGATCCGGCAGCAGCCGGGTCTGGATCGTGCGGGCCTGGTCCAGCTCGACGTAGAGTCGCTGCGTGCGGAGCTGCTGCTGAAAGAGCCGCAGATTGGCGATGCCGACGCCTACCTGCTGAGCGATCGCGAAAAGAAAATCCACGTCCTGCGGCTGATAGTGGCTCTCCTGCGTGACGCGGTCGCCGTAGATGACGCCGAGAATCTCATTGCGATGCAGGATCGGGACGCACAGCGCCGACCGGATCGGGTAGCGGACCATGCTGTCGGTCAGGTTGGCCGGCAGGTCGAACTCGGGATTGTTGACAATGGTGCGCTCGCCGTGCATCAGCGCCTTGTTGATCAGTGTGCGGCTGATCTTGAAAGCGCCGCTCTCGTCGCGCTCGACGTTGCGGCATACGGGCAGCTCGGTGTCGCCGCGCTGCGTCTTGAGCGCGATCAGGCCGCGCTCGAAGCGGAGCGCAGCGCAGCAGGCGTCGAGGGCTTCCTCCAGCAGTTGCTTGCGCTCGAAGACGCCACCGATGCGCTCGGTCAGTTGGATGAGCTTCTCGAGCCGCTGCTTGTTGAGGTCGAGCCCGCGCGTGCTGGGGAAGAACTGAGTGTTGTTGGGGTCGACCGGGAGTTCGACATCGGCAAACTGCACGTCGCCGCGCGGATGCTCGGGCACACGGGCGCTGTTCAGCCGCAACTCGTGTTCGCCGATGCGGATGGAGCGTGCCGCGATGCGGCTGGCGGAGCGGAAGACGTCGCCGCCGTCGACGCGCGTGCCGTTCTTGGCGCCCAGGTCGGTGACCACGACGAATCCCTGCTCGTCGAGATGCACCTCGGCATGAACGCGCGAGACCTCGGCATCGTCGCGCAATACGATCTGGCAGGTTTCGGCGCGGCCGATACGCAGCGGCTCGCGCTGAACGCGGTACGAGCGCGACTTTCCGTCGGACTCGGCGACGATGATGGTGGGCACGACCGACGACATTACACAAACCGCGACAGGAACCCCGCCAGCGGGGCCAGACTCGACAGCGAAAGCACCAGCGTATTGCCGACCGCATTAGACGACAGCAGGAAGTCCAGCGCACCGACAAACGCGCCGGCACAACCCACCGGCAGGCAGCCCACGAGCAGCAGGGCCGCCGAAGCGCAGCGGACCAACCGCGACCGTTTCACGTGCATCGGGCGCTCTCCGTTGGCTTCGCCGCTTGATCCCGAATCGGGCGCGGCGACGTGAACATCATGATAGCGGACGCGCGCCGCGCGCCATAGGGTCGGGCACCGGCCGTTGGTGGCGATCAGCCGGCTTCGCTCAGGCGTCGCTCCAGGGCGCCGACCAACTCGCGCCAGGTGGTGGAGCGCCGCCCGCCGCCGTTCTTCCAGGAAACTTCCACGCCGCTGAGCAGACCATGCTCGACCCGCTGGGTGGCCATCAGCACGGTAGAGTGGTTCTTGTGCCCCATCAGCCGGCCGATCTCCGGGAAGGAAAGCTCGGTGTTCTTGCGGACCAGGTACATCGCAATGGCCCGGGCCAGCGAAACGCAGCGGTCCCGGCTGCGGGAGTGAATCTGCTCCCGCGATACGCCGAAGTGGGCCACCACCGCCTGGTCGATGTCCGGGACGGTCTGCGCCCGGCGGGCCTGCGCCGTGTAGTCAGCCACGGCGGAGCGCGCCAGGTCCAGCGTGATCCCGTCGCGGGTCAGCGACGCCAGCGCGCGCAGCTTGTAAACCGCGCCCTCCAGCTCGCGAACGTTGCGGGTCACGTGCTCGGCGACGTAGTCGATCACTTCATCGCTTACATCCAGGGCCGCAGTTGCCAGCCGACGTCGCAGGATCTCGCGGCGCATGTTGAAATCCGGCGGCTCGATTTCCACCACAATCCCCGAGATCAGCCGGCTTTGCAGCGGCTCGCCCAGCGCGTCCAGGGTGCGCGGGTGCCGGTCGCAGGAGAGCACGACGGCCTTTCCGGCGGCGTCGATGGCGTTATAGGTGTGCAGGAACTCGTTCTGGGTTGCGCGCTTGTCGGCGACGAAATGAATGTCGTCGATCACCAGGACGTCGACGTGGCGGAAGCGTGCCCGGAAGGCGTCGATGTTTCCGCCGCGGACCGCGTGAATGAACTCGTTGGTGAAATCCTCGCCGGAGAGGTAGCGCCAGTTGAGTGTGGGGTGCTGGCGGGCAATGCCGTTGCAGATGCCCTGAAGCAGGTGCGTCTTGCCCAACCCGCAGCGGCCATGCACCACAAGTACGCTGAACTCCCGGCCGGGCGCGCGAATCAACTGACCGGCCGCGGCGAAGGCGAGCTGGTTGGACGGACCGACAACGAACGACTCGAGATCGCCGCGCAGCCCGCGCCGCACGGTCGGCGGAGCGCTGGCCGTGCCGGCGAGCGGGGCGTGCGCGTTGTCCGGGATCGCTTCCGAGCGGTAGCGGCCATTGCCGGCTCGAACCGGTGCGCGGATCGTCGAAGTTTCCGCAACGGTCGGCACGGACGGCGCAACCTGCACGCGCACCGAGCCGCTCTCCCCGAGCACTTCCCGCGCGGCAGATATCAGGTCTGACAGGTAATTGGTGCTGATCCAGTTCTGTGCAAACGGGTTGCGGACCACGACCTGCACGACTTCGTCGCGCACCCGCAACTCCGTCGAGTCACCAAACCAGGTTCGGTATCGGCACTCTCCAATCCGATCGGCAATCCGCTCGCGAATAAGACGCAGTTTCTCCGGGACCGTGTTGTCCACGCGAAATCCCTCCGCGAACAAACGGCTAACAATTCAGAACAGAAGTTATCTCACGCCGGGGAACGACGAGCTGCCCGTTCCTTGTCGCCACGTTTGGCGGCACTATATCACGCGCCGCAAGTAGCTGCAACGACGCGCGGCGCGGCGCGCGATTGCCATCCCACCGTAACTCTGCTTCACGTGAAGAATTGATAAACCACGCACATTCTTCACACGATTTTTCCACCGTTTTTGCGCAGGCCCGCGCCGCACAGCGCGCTTATCGTGCAACTTCGCCGCGCGCGGGAACATACAGCCACGCATCGCGTGCGGCGATGAATCGAAACGCGAAGCGATCGTACAGCGCTCGCGCCGGCGAATTCCGCGCATCGACCGCCAGCGTGAGTCGTTCGAAGCGCCGCTGACGCGCCAGCGTCAGTGCCCGCGCCAGCAGCAGGTGGCCGACGCCGCGGCCGCGCGACTCGGCGGCCCCGCCGACATAAACGACCTCCAGCGCGCCGGGATCGCCGGGAACCGCTGCCAGCAGAATACAGCCCTGATCGACGCCGCGCTGCACGCACAGCTCCCACAGCGTCGGATCGAACGTACCGCTGCCGCGGTGCGACGCGAGCGTGTCGCTCAACGGGCGCAGCGGGCAGAGTTCCGGGCAATCCAGGCTGTCTTCGTAGGTGCGCGCGATGACGGTTGCGAAGCGGGTCTCCTGGCTGCGGCTGAGCGGCAGCCACTCGGCGTCCGTTTCGCGCGGCTCGTCAACCCACGGAAAGACTGTCGCTCGTTCGAGATAGAGCAACTGCGTCAGTGGCGAGAATCCGACATCCGTCAGGAAGCCGGCACGCAACAGGTCGCCCGGCTCGAGCAGCGCCTGGTAATAGTAGATCTGCGGCGTGTCACGGATCAGCTCGACGATCGCCTGGCGGCCAACCGCCCAGCGATCGCTGTCGCGGGAGAAAGCGGGTACAAGGAACAAACCGGTTCGGCCAGGAAGCTCGATGAGCAGCGCCGCCGCCCGCGGCGGCTGCTCTCCGTGCAGGACGGCGGCCTGCCACGAAACACCTTCGCGGAACACGTATGCGAGCAGCGCGCGAACCTGCGGCGCGGCAGCGCGGCTTCCGGGTTCCGCACCGAGCACCGCTGCGAGCAGCGCGGGGAGCTGACCCGGTTCGCGGACCAGTTCGAACGCAGCGGCCACAAGTGGGCTCCCATCGTGTGCTATTCGGGCGTTGCGCTTGCGGCAAGGGCCGCGCCCATTATAATCGACCTCCGGTCGGCTGGGGCGCAGCGCTCGCGGCCCGCCCATTTTGTGCAGCCGAGGACGCTCATGCCAGCCGGGTCGCCAAACTCCGCGAACCTGCCGTCCGTGTTCGTGATGCCAGCATGCCGAGTTTCGACCGGCGCGGCCCGCTTACCCCGGCGCGCTGCGCTGCTGATCGTCGCTATCGTGGCCGCACTCGCAAGCGGTTGCACGGCCACGCGATGGGACGATGTAAAGTTCGATCGCAGTCAGCTCGGTCGCAACCCGAAAAGGCCGCTGACGTTAGTCTATTTTCGCCACTGGTCGGTGATCGATTGCACCGAGTTCGAAGAGCGTACACTCAAAGACCCGCGAGTGATCAAGGCGATGGCGGACATGACGTGTATTCTGCTCGATTACTACTGGGACAAGCCGCTCGCCGACGGCTGGGCCGTATCGCAGCCGCCGGCGGTGGTCATTCTCAATCCCGCCGGTCAGGTGATCGAGCGTCAGTCCGGGCTGGCGACGCCGGACGCGTTCATCGGGAAGCTCGAGGCCGCGAAGCGGGAGCATGCGGCTGGAGCCGCCGGCACCCGGCCGACATCTCCCTGACCCGCGCGCATAGGGCGAATCGCGCGGCCGCGATTGGCGCGACCCTGGCGCTGATGCTGGCACCGGCGGCGTGCACACCAGGAGCCGTGCCGGCGGCGCCGCTGCGATGTTTCGGATCAACCGGCGCAGGCCCGGGGCAGTTCAACTACCCTCGGGCCATCGCGCTGGCTCGTGACGGCAGCCTGATCGTTGTCGATAAAGGCGGCCGGATGCAGCGGCTGGATGGGCTCGGCCAGTTTCGCGCGGGCTGGATGATGCCTGAGACGCTGGCGGGAAAGCCAACAGGGCTGTACGCCGCGCCCGACGGGCGCATCTTCGTTGCTGACACGCATTACTCGCGTGTGCTGGTCTTTGACGCCGACGGCGGCCTTCAGCAGCGCCTCGGGGAGTTCGGCGACGGGCCCGGGCAGTTTCGACTTCCCACCGACGTACTCGTGGACGGGCAGGGCTGCATGTACGTCTCCGAGTACGGCGGAAACGACCGGATCTCCAAGTTCAACCCCGCGGGGGAGTACCAGTTCAGCTTCGGCGGGCGCGAGGACGGCGCCGCCCGCACCGAGCGACCGCAATCGCTGGCGCTGGCGGCGGACGGAACGCTCTGGGTCGCGGACGCGTGCAATCACCGGGTCGTCCAGTTCGCCGCGAACGGCCCGATGCTCCGGAGCATCGGCCGGCTGGGGCCGGGCCTGGGCG
>CAYOHG010000235.1:0-5780 GCA_964403685.1 uncultured Planctomycetales bacterium | reverse complement strand
GGCAGACGACCACGGGCATGTCCGCGCCGCCGATGGGAAGCGTGAACAGGATGCCGACGATACCGGAGGTCAGGATCGTAAGCACCACGGCCCACTGCCAGGTGGGGTTGATCGTGACCGCGATGATCAGCAGCACGGTCAGAGCGGTCAGCCCGAAATACGCCAGGTGATGCCCGGGGAAGATGATCGGGTTGCCGATCCGCATTCCGCCGATGGTCATGCCGCGCAGCTTGGCGAAGGCGACCACGCTGCCGGTGAACGTGACCATGCCGATGAGAATGCTCAGGCCGATCGTGAGGGTTGTGTCCGAGCGCGCGGCGAGCGGAGCGAAGTCGGGCGCGCTGCGCCAGTACTCGGCCATCGCCACCAGGGTCGAGGCGGCCCCGCCCCAGCCGTTGAACAACGCGACCGTCTCCGGCATGGCCGTCATCGGCACCACTCGCGCCCAGATCGTGCCGACCGCGCTGCCGACGACGAGCCCGGCGATAATCACGCCCAACCCGACGACATTCTGATCGAAGAGGGTGACGACCACCGCGATGAGCATTCCGACCGCGGCCAGCAGGTTGCCGTTGCGGGCGGTTCGCGGCGATGACATCATCTTCAGGCCGAAGCAGAACAGGATCGCGGCGACCAGATAGACCAGCTTGACGAAAAAAGCGACAAGCTGCGAACCGTCGGTGGCGACCACCGCTTCCGGCGGCAGGTGGGCGGTCTGAGCGAGCGTGCTGAGCATCATGGGGCCTCGGTCCGGTGTGGGGCTGGGGAGGTGTCGGCGTCGGGGGTCACTTGCGCTTGAACATGGCCAGCATGCGGTCGGTCACTACGAAGCCGCCGACCACGTTGATCATCGCGAAGACGATGGCGAGAAATCCGAAAACGGCGTTCATCCAGCGCAGCCCCGGCCCGAAATCTGCGCCGGCGACCAGCAGCGCGCCGACGATCGTGATGCCGGAAATGGCGTTGGAGCCGGACATCAGCGGGGTGTGCAGCGTGGGCGGGACTTTTACGATCAGCTCGAACCCCAGAAAGATCGCCAGGATGAACACGCCGAGGCTCTCGGCCAGCGACGGCAGCATGTCGGCGGGGGCCGATTCGGCCAGCAGGAGTACGTTCATGTCGATTCAGCGTCCTTGAGGTTAAAGCCGGCGATTCATCGCCAATTCGCGCCGGCGCTTCCGACCGCCGGCCCGCGCGGACGCGCGCGGCCAGCCTAACGCAAGCGGAGTGCGCAGTATACGCACCGGTCTGGCGCTGCAAAGCGCGGTGAATGGCAGCGGAGGCGCTCGATTTCGGCCGACCGGCGCGCCGGGCCGTGGGTTGTCAGCCGCGGGCTCCGCCGGCCGCGACCAACGACGCCCTGACTCAGCCGGTCCGCCGCCGCGGTCCATTGGCGGCCAGCGGGACGTCGGACGGCCGGCTGCCATTCGCAAATGCACCGCCGGCGCGGATAATGCGGGCGGTTGTGCGCTGAAGTGAAAGGAACCGCGATGATCCCCGCATGTCTTGTGGCGGCTCTGCTGACCTCCGAGGTGCTCGTCGAGCGCGATAACACCGTGATTCGTGGCCAAGGTGAGCTGCGCGTGCGGATCGCCGCCGAGATGCTCGAGGATGCCGACAACAACGGCGTCGTCCAGATCACGGAGGACAACCTGGTGCTCGATTTCGGCCGCTGGCGCTTCAGCGGCGCGGCCAGCGCGACGCTGCCGAACGCGTATCGCGGAATCGGCATCCGCGTGACCGGCAGGAACGTGACGATTCGCAACGCGGTGGTGCGCGGGTTTCGCTGCGGACTGTACGCCAGCCGGGCCGACGGGCTGACGCTGGAGGACTGCGACTTTTCGGACAACTATCACCAGCGGCTCGGCTCGACGACTCAGGCCGAGGACGGCGCCGACTGGCTCTTCCCGCATCACAACGATGCCAACGAGTGGCTGAACAACTACGCGTCCGCGGTGTACATCGAAGACTGCAAGGACGTGACCGTGCGCCGCTGCCGCGTGACCGGCGGGCAGAACGCGCTGTGCCTCGACCGGGTCGAATCATCCAAAGTCTACGACAACGACTTCTCCTTCAACTCGGGCTGGGGGATCGCCCTGTGGCGCTCCAGCCGCAACGTCATCACGCGCAATGCGCTGGACTTCTGCATCCGCGGGTACAGCCACGGCGTCTACAACCGCGGGCAGGACTCGGCCGGTCTGCTCATGTTTGAGCAGAACGGCGAGAACGTGATTGCGGAGAACTCGGCGACGCACGGCGGCGACGGCCTGTTCGGCTTCGCCGGCCGCGAGGCGCTGGGTGAAGACTGGCTGGAGGCCGAGACCGAGCGGCTGCGCAAGGAAAAGAACCAGCAGGATGTGGACGCGCTGGTCGTCGCGCCGCCGGCGGAGATCGAAAAGCACCGCCGCCGCGGCTGCAACGACAACCTGATCATCAACAACGACTTTTCGCACGCGGCGGCGCACGGCATCGAGATGACGTTCTCGTTCGGCAACCGCCTGATCGGGAACCGGCTGGTGGATAATGCGATCTGCGGCGTGTGGGGAGGTTATTCGCAGGACACGCTGATCGCCCACAACGTGATCGAGCGCAACGGCGCGGCTGGTTATGGCCTGGAGCGCGGCGGCGTAAACATCGAGCACGGGCGGAACAACCGGATCATCCACAACACCTTCGCCGGCAACGTGTGCGCTGTGCACCTGTGGCACGACGAGGACGGCCGGTTGGCGCTGACGCCCTGGGCGCGGGCCAACGGAACCGCCAGCAGCGGCAACCTGATCGCCGCCAATCGGTCGAGTGCGGACCAGCTCGTCTTTCACTTTCGCGGAGCCGGCGATGTCACCCTCGGGCCGAACGAGATTCGCGACCCGGGGCGCGAGATCGAGAGTGAACCGGCCGCGCAGGTCACGCAATCTCCGGACCTGACGGTGCCGGCAGTGGAGCAATTGCAGTATCCGGTGTTCGGCGATACGCGACCGGTCGGGGCGCGGCCGAAGCTCTCGGACCGAGCCTACATCATCATGACCGAGTGGGGACCCTATGACTGGAAGCGCCCGTACCTGCACTTCGTTGGACGGGTGGACGGTCAACACGAGTATCGCGTTCTGGGCGAAGGGCAGATTCGCAGCGCGGAAGCTGACGGCGCCGTTGCAATCGAACGGCTGCCCGCGATCCGCTCACCCGGCTTGCGCGTGAAGGCACTGGCGCCGAACACGGTCGTGCCCTACACGCTGCGCGTGCAGATGGGCGAGGCCCAGCTCGAACGCCGCGCGACGATCATCAATGCCAACTGGAAGCTGCGCTTCTTCGCGTACGGCACCGATCCCCGCAAGGATGTCGACGCGTGGCGCGGCGAGGCCGGCAGCGCTGTGAGCTGCGAATCGGCGGCCCTGGACCTGCGTTTCGCGCACCGCGGGCCGAGCCAGATCGAAGGACTGGGCGCCCCAGTCAGCGCCGCCAACCTGCCGGCCGACCATTTCGGAACCTTGGCGGAAACGCAACTGCACATGCCCGCCGGACGCTGGCGCGTACGGACTTTCTCGGATGACGGTGTGCGCGTCTGGGTGAATGAGCGCTCGGTGATTGAGAACTGGACCTGGCACGGACCCACCGAAGACGTGGGTGAGTTCGTCACGGATAGCGCTGGCGACGTTCGCATTCGCGTCGAGCACTTCGAACTGGATGGCTATGCGGTCCTGACGCTCGACCTGGAACCGATCGAAGTCCGATAGTCGGGTGCCTGATTTGCGCGTTTTTTGGGGGCGCCCGGGTTTTCAACAGTTATTCCACGACGTCATCGGGCCCGAGAACACCAGGCCGCGACAACCGCCCGGCGGACGCTACTGCCCATCTTGACGTAATAACACGCTCCCGGTCCGGCAAACTTGACCCGGCTTCACGGCATTGGCACGTTTCCGGTGGAATTGTCTGCACCGCGCTACCGGAAGGAACCTGCCATGCGGCAACCTGCCTCACTTTCCACAATGCTCTTCCGGGCCAGCCTGGCGTTGTCCGCCGGCGGGGTTCTCGTGGTTGGCGGCTGCCCCGAGAGTTCGGGCACGTCTGACGGGACCAGCGACGGCATCGTCGCCGGCGACCAGGTGACCAATTCGGGCACGGGTGGCTCGTCCGGGGCCGACGGCCTCACCATTTGGGATGGCAGCGGTACCAGCGGCGGTTCCAACACCGGAAGCACGAACAACGCCGCGCCGCCTGGCACCTTCGACGATGTCGCGGTACTTCAGGCGTCGGCAGCGGAGCTGAACTTCGGACCGGCGGTGGAATCGCTCGCGGTGGTCGTGTGGAACGCGGGCATCGACGACCTGGCCTACGAGGTGCATGCGGACGTGAACTGGGCGCAGTTCACTCCGACCAGCGGCAGCAGCAGCGGCGAGTACGACGTGATCTCCGTCTCGGTGCAGCGCGGCGGGCTGGCGGTCGGCGCATACGCCGGCACGCTGACCCTGGTTGACGGCAACGGCGGACAACTGGCCGTGGCCCTTTCCATGGAAGTGAGCGGATCCACTTCCGCCTATCCGCCGCTGCTGAGCCTCAGTTCGAACCTGCTCAACCTGGGCGACGATCTGTTCACGGCTGACTTCGAGGTGCGCAACGGCGGCACGGGCACGCTGAGCTACTCGCTGTCGGCGGTCGAGAGCTGGCTGTCGCTCAGCGCGGTCAGCGGCGAAAGCCAGGGTGAGAGCGACCTGTTCACGGTGACCGTCAATCGCGACCCGCTCGACGTCGGCACCCATCTGGGGAGCATTCTTGTCAGCGCGCCGGACGGACAGCAGGCGACCGTCTGGGTGCTGGTCACGGTCGGCTCAGCCGGTTCGGAGGGTAGTCCGCCGAGCGATGCGCAGATCCTCGCCTGGATGCAGGAGCTGGCGCCGCTGCAAAAAGTGCACTACACGTGGCCGATTCCGTTTCCGGTGCTGGAGTCGGGCGACGAGCGCGTCTTTGAGTTTGCGCGGTTGACGCGGGCAATCTCGCTGCTCGGACCGGGGATCAAGCAGGTGAACATGAACGCGGCGGTGCAAATCGCGAAGCGCGTCAAAGAGCTGCCGGGCGGGGATTGCAGTCTGGCGCTGGTATTCACGCCGTACTCGAGCTTTTTGCCCGAGGGCGCGCCACCGACCTACGACGGTCCGGAAGTACAGCAGGCCCTGGACGATTTGCTGGCCCGGCTGACGAACGCCGGCGTGACGCTGGGCATCGCCAACGCGACGTATTCGGCCAACGTGCAGATTTCGGCCGTCATCTTCGACATTGAACTGTGGCATACGAAGAGCTCCGCCGAACCAGGTTACCAGGAGTGGAACGACGCGATGGACGCGAAGTACGACGCGGCCTACGACCAGGTGCAGGCGGTTTTTCCCGGAATGCGCCTGGAGTGGTACAACCGGGCCGGCGCCTATCGCTGCTCCGATCCGTCGGGCTGGTGTACGGCGAGCTATTTCACGCTGAAAGAGCCGGGCGATCATCTCAGCGTAAGTCTCTACAAGCTGCCCGAGCTCGGTTACACGCGGGAGGCCTTCGCGCGGACGCGTGAAACGGCCTTGGCGCGTGGGATGGACTCGGTCACGCCCTGGCTGGCCCTGGGCTGCGGAATCCCGCCGGAGATCAGCGATTCGGAGTGGACGTTCGACTGGAATTTCGACCTGTACTACTCGTGGCAGATCGGCGAGGAGCTGAACAACCCGTGGTTCGCGACGCAGCCTGAGCGGTACGCGCCGTGGGACTTCGCCGAGGTGGTGATCTTCTATCCGGAGCCGTTCGGC
>CAYOHG010000234.1:0-5801 GCA_964403685.1 uncultured Planctomycetales bacterium | reverse complement strand
GAGGGCGTCGCGCGGCCAGCAATAGGCGCTCAGGCCGCGGTCCAGCCCCGAGGCTGCCGGGGAAAGCGGCCCGCCGCTCCGCGGTCGCGGAGCCGGGACGGAGTCGGGACGTTCGATGCGCACGACGCGCGGACCCCGCAATTCCGCCGGCTTGGGCACCAGGCGTGGTCCCGCCGGCAGCACCACCTCCGGCGACCGTGGCGGCGCATGCCGCACGCCGGCGCGCGCTTCGGCCGGAGATAGCGGCTCAGCCGGATGGATGACTCCGGCAGGCACCGCGGCACTGGCGGCCAGTTCTTCGCTGATTTGCGCTGCAATGCGCGTGGTCGCGGGCGCGGCTTCCGGTGACTCCTGCTCCGGCTCGACCGGAGCGGAGATGGCCGGCGACTCGATTGTCAGCGGAGCCACAAGCGGTTCGGTGGCAACGGGGGGCCGTTCGGGCTCCGCGCGGGCCGCCGGCTCCAGCGCCACAGCGGGCGGCGCTGCGACGGGCGTCGGCTCGGCGACCTCGAAGGCTGACTCGGCGTCGGCGGCCTCGTCGGCGGGGTGACGGCGGACGCGAGTTGTTTCGCGGATCCGCTGGACTTGCTCAAGGTCCACGCGACTGGCCACCTCGACGCTCGTCACGTCGTCGCCGGTGGAGAACCACTCGCGGATCGATTCGGCCAGGCCGATCGGAATCGCGGCCATGTGATTCTTGATCTCGACGCCCTCAGCGCGACACTTGTCGATGATCAATTTGCTGGGGATGCCGAGTTCTTTGGCGAGCGTGTGTAGACGCAACGTCTTGGCCACCCAAATCCTCCACGAGACGGCCGTGCGGGACGAATGTCGGCTAAGTCTCTGCGTCCGGCGTCCCGCAGGTTAAGCTCCTGACGGCTCGCGCAGACCACGCTTGGGCAAGCCGACCCCGTTCGGACCGATCAACCCTGACCGTTCCGCCCGTTGAAGTCGGACTACGGCATACAATACCCGGTTTCCCGACGGTCCGCCACCGCGGGCCACCCGATTTCGCCGGACCTCCGTCACCGGAAGTCGTTCCGTCGCAAGCGCTAAGCGAGCGAAATCTCGCCGCCGCAGACTCCCGCCACGAACAGGCGGTTGCTCTCCAGTAGATTGGGCAGCCGCTGAATCTCCGCCAGCCGGCACCAACGAAGTTCCGCCACCTCAGCCGGATTCGCTTCCAATCGGGCGTCCTGCAAATCCGCTAACCACCAATGCAATAAGAGGTTATGGCCTAAGTTCCGCAGCTCCCATATTTTACGGCGCGGCGTCACCACGCCGGTCACCTCCTCCGCGAACTCGCGCACGACTGCGCCGCGCTGAGTCTCTCCCGGTTCGATCGCCCCTCCGACGAAACACCACGCGCCGCCCGCCGGTATGTGCTCTGCCCGGCGGATCACCAGGAATTGATCCGCTGCCCGCACCACAACCACAACACCCTCGCGCATGATCCGAGATCGTAACGCCGCCGGGACAAACGGACAGCCGGGGGTGGCTGCGCTCCTCACGCGACGGGATCGAAACCCGGATGCGAGGGCGAGCCATCCGCGATTCGCTGCGGTCAACTGGCCAGCCGGCCCGCCGCGCGGTTCAGGGCACACGCGCAGGCCGTGGGAGGCGTGCAAATCGCCGCTAGCATGCCGCCATGTTGCCGCGCATCGTGATCGGGCTCTCCTTCCTGTTGCTGCCGGGGGTCATGCTGGCGCCGGTCTGGGCGCTGAGCGGTCTGGGGGCGTCGGAGGATGACATCCTCTACTACCTTCCGATGCGAGCCCTTTTCGGCGAGATGATCGCCGCAGGTCAGCTTCCCTGGTGGCAGGACTGGACGGGTCTGGGACGACCGTATCTGGCCGATCCGCAGACGGCGGTCTTTTATCCGGGAACCTGGCTGTTCGCGATCCTGCCCGCCCCGGTCGCGTACGCGGCGAGCCGTTGGGCGCACTCCTGTCTAGCCGCGTGGGGAACCTACCGACTGCTGCGCGCGCAGCACTTTGGCCGCCTGGCGGCCTGGTTCGGGGCGCTGGCGTTCGCCTTCTGCGGGTTTATGCTCGCGCACCGGGCGCACTTCGCCATGCAGCACGCGGCGGCGTGGTTGCCCTGGGTCGCGTGGCGCCTTCGGCGTTACGCCGCCGAGGGGGGGGCCGCGCGGCTGGCGGTGGCCAGCGTGGTCGCGGCAGTGCAATGTTTCACCGGGCACGTTCAGGTCGCGGCATTGACCGCGCTGGGCACGGGCGTTCTCGAGCTGTCGGGCAGGACGCGTGAAATCTGGCGCGATTCATGGCGCTGGCTGGCCGTCTGGCTGCTGGCGGGGCTGATCTTCTCGGCACAGTGGCTGCCGACGGTTCACTACCTGCGCGAGTGCACGCGCGTGGAGCGGGGCTACCTGGCATTCGTAGAGAACAGTTGGTACCCGCAGAGCGCGATCGGCTTCCTGCTGCCGATGCTCTACGGCCAGCGCACGCCGAACTTCTTCGGCCAGCCGTATTGGGGGCCATCTCATCAGGTCGAGCAGTTCTGTTATGTCGGGATTCTGCCGTTAATCCTGGCGCTGCTCGCGCTGCGCCCGGGCTGGCGAGCCGATCCGCACCGCCGCCGGTGGGTGGTGTTGGCCGGGTTCGCGCTGCTGCTGGCGCTAGGGTTGTTCGGTCCGATCTGCCCGCTGCTGTACTGGCTGCCGGGCGCCAGTCTGTTCCGCGTTCCGGCGCGGGCACTGGTGCTGGTGCACCTGTGCGTCGCCGCGCTGAGCGCCCATACGCTGAACGAACTGCACGCCAAGTTGTCGCCGCCCCGCGCCCGCCTGCGCGCCGCGCTGCTGCGGCTCAGCGCGCGCCCGTCGTCCATGCTGGCCATCGGTCTGCTCGGTCCGATCGTGCTGCTGGCCGCGGCAGCGCCGTTTCTGCCGGCCGAAACGCGTGCCGCGGCGCTGGGCGCGCTGCAACCGGCAAACCCGGCACTTTGGGTACCGCTGCTGGCGCTGCTGGCCGGCCTGCTGGTGGTGCGCGCCGTCGCCGGCCTCTGGAACCGGCCGGCCGCGCTGCTGCTGATTCCGCTCGTCAGCCTGGTCGATCTCGGACTGATCGGCTGGACATTGGATGTCCCCGCCGCCGTCGGTAGCCGGGAAGAGTTGCTTCGATCGCCGGGGCGCGATGCGTGGCGCGCCGCGATCGGCGCGTCGGAAGCGCGGCTTTGGAGCGTCACGTCTCGTGCGGGCTGGTTGCCCGGCGAGTATGTTGACTCCATCGGTCGTGGAGTCGCCAACGCCAGCATGCTCAGCCGCGTACGCACTCTGACGGACTACGGCCCGCTGCAACCGCGCGGCGTCCGCGCGCAGTTTGGCTTTGAGCCGTGGGGAGAATCACTGCGCGCGGCTGATTTGCTGGGTGAAACAAGCTGGATGCAGTGGTTCAACGTCGAATGGGTGCTGCTGTGTGATCCCAAGCTGTCCGCTCCGGTGAATGCGGAGCCGGTGCTTACCACGCCGGCCGGCGATCGGCTCTTCCGCTACCCTGCCGCGCGGGGCGCCGCGTATTTCACCGACGCCAGCGCGCCGGCGGCGCTGGCTCACCAGCAGCGCAAGCCCTATTCGCTGCTGACCCGGGTGTCGGCCGGAGACGATCGCGCCGGCAACAGCGCGCCGCTGCGGCTGGTTGTCGCCGCGTACGCCGCGCCCGGCTGGCGGGCCGCGATCGACGGCCAAGCCGTCGAGATTCACCCGTGGCGATCACTGCTGCTGTCGATCGAGATCCCGCGCCAACAACTACAGCGCGCGCCCGGCCGAGCCGTCTCGGTGGAGTGGAGCTACGAGCCGCCCGGCTTGCGCGCCGGCGGAGCGCTCAGCGCGGCCGGGCTGGCGATAGCCGCCGGTCTGGTGCTGCGCTCGCACGGGGGACGGGTCACCCGCCGCCCGCGGGCCAGGAAACGCAGTAGCGGGCCCCGTTCTCGTGCAGCGGCTCGGCGGAAAACGTAGCCCCGCAGGCCCGGGCCAGCGCGTCGCAGACGGGCAAGTCCAGCTCGATCGGCGATTCCAGCAAGGGCGCCGCGTCCCGGCCGGTGCGGTGCGCGCGGGCCGCCGCGGCGCTGGCCCGGCTTCGCAGATGGTCGATTTCCACGGTAATCGCGTGGGGTTCGCGGCGCGCCTCGACCCGCAATCCCGCGCCGCGCCCGCCGCCGGGACGCAGCGCGTGCACGAGGTGGTACAGCAATTGCCGCAGGAGCTGCCGCGGCGCCGTGACAGCAAGCTCGCCCGGCACGTGCACGGACAGCGCGATGGCGTCTTTGGCCAGTGATCGCGGGTGGGCAGCGACGGCTTCGTCGAGCACCTCGGCCAGACCGCAGGCGGTCGGCGGTTCGCCGCTTGCTTCGTTCAGCAGCATGACCCGGCGGGTCAGCTCGATCACCTCGCGCGCCTGGTGGTGGCAGGTTTCCAGGGCCTGACGCAGGGCCAGCGGGTCGTCGCGTCGCAGGGCGTCCTCGGCTCGAAAGAGGATGGCGGTCATCAGGTTGTTCAGCTCGTGCACGCAGGCGGAGGCGTGCCGGCCGAACGCCAGCAGGCGCTGGAACTCGAAGCGGCGGCTCCAGTCCGCCGGCGCGGCGCCGTCGAATTCGGCCGGGTTCATCGAGTGACTCCCGATTTCGATGACCGGCAGGGAGCAACCCATGCAGTCATCGGTGGTCCTACAATCTACCACACCGACCGATCACGTGTGCGGCACATCTTCAGCCTTCAGCGGGCGGCTCATCAACTGCGTGATGGCTTCCAGCGGAGGCTTCCGGCTGAATAATACGTCGTGAACCGCCTGTGTGATGGGCATTTCGACCTTCCAGCGACCGGCCAGCTTCAGAACCGCCTGGGTCGTGGGAATCCCCTCGATCACCGCCCGCGACGAGGCCAGGATACTCTCCAGGCTTTCACC
Source organism: uncultured Planctomycetales bacterium (assembly GCA_964403685.1). Lineage (GTDB taxonomy): Bacteria > Planctomycetota > Phycisphaerae > UBA1845 > Fen-1342 > CAYOHG01. Next base: position 885 of record CAYOHG010000234.1, on the reverse strand, counting down.
CGAGCCAAGCCGCTCGCCGGCGCTGCGATTGCGTCCAAAGGGTGACACGCAGGTCGTCACCAGATCGCCCACTCCGGCCAGCCCGACGAACGTCGCCGGCCGCGAACCCATCGCAACTCCCAGCCGCGTGATCTCGACCAGTCCGCGCGTCAGCAGGGCCGCCTTGGCGTTGTCGCCGGCGTGCAATCCATCCAGAATGCCCGCCGCCAGCGCGATGACGTTCTTCAACGCGCCCGCCAGCTCCACCCCCAGCACGTCCGGATTGGTGTAGACCCGCAGCCAGTGCGTTGTCAGCAACGTTTGAAGCAGCTCCGCAGTCGATTCCGATGTGCTCGCTGCCACCACTGTACAGGGCAGGCAGCCGACACTTCGATAACCTTTCTCCCACAACGGGTGTTTCGGCAGGTGATGTTCCTGCGTGTATTGCTCCACATCCTCTTTCGTCCAGTTCAAAAGAGGGTTGACCTTTAACAGGCCGTTAGGTTGTAACTCCAAAATATTCGCCTGTGCGCGCACAGGAGTCTGGTCGCGGCGAATCCCGCTGATCCACGCGAGCAGGTCCTTCATTGCCTTTTGCATGGGTTGCACTTTGTGGATGTAACAACACAGGTTTGGGTCTTCCAACGGCAGGGTGTGCGTTCGTCCGTGCACAAGGGTATCCCAGCGCGAATCACGATACAGGTCCAACACGTTTAAATTCCATTCCGAGGCGAGACGTTCGCGGAAGATTCCCGTTTCCCAGAAATGATAGCCCGTATCCAGAAAAAAGATGAGCACGTCGCGCCTGATCTGCGTGACCATATGCAACAATGGCACGGATTGCGTCTGGAACGAGGAGCTGAGCGCAACCTGGGGCCAGAAGTTTTCGATTGCCCAGGCAATGAT
>CAYOHG010000233.1:0-5807 GCA_964403685.1 uncultured Planctomycetales bacterium | reverse complement strand
GAGCAGGACTGGGCCGTCCCGTGAATCTCTGTAGACCGCGCTACTCGGTGGATCAAACCCAAATCGCCGCCGGCCAGGCGACCGGCGACCCAGCCGAGTGCGGCTCGGCTCCGTTCAAATCAGACACAGCGGCGGGCGGCTACGCTCCACTCTGTTAGGATACCGTTCGTGTGCTCGCGCGGGCGCGGCGACCGCTGGCCGGAGGTTTTGATGGACGCATTCGGTTTCCTGCGGCAGCTTCAGGCCAGCTCGCACTACCGCGGCCAGATCGCGGCTTGCCGAGTGCTGGAAGCCCGGCCGGCCCGCTTCGCCGAGCCGCGCGAGCCGCTAAGCACTGAAGCGCGGCGACTGCTGCTGGCCGCGGGGGTCGAGCATCTCTTCGCGCATCAGGCTGAGGCGCTGGATGCGGTGCGGGCCGGCGAACATGTCGTGCTTTGCACCGGAACCGCGTCGGGCAAGTCGCTGTGTTATCAGCTTCCGGTCCTGGCTCGTCTGCTGGAGGACCCGGATGCCCGGGCGCTGTTCGTCTTTCCCGCCAAGGCGCTGGCCTACGACCAGTTGGACGCGCTCGAACGGATGATCTCGCGAGCCGAACTCGAAGCGCGCGCTAGGCCCGCCTGCTACGACGGCGACACGCCGACGCACAAGCGCTCAGCGATCCGCCGCGAGGCCACGATCCTGCTCACCAACCCCGACATGCTGCACGTGAGCATCCTGCCCTATCACGCCAAGTGGGCCGGGTTTTTCGCTCGGCTCCGGTTTGTCGTGCTGGATGAAATCCACACCTACCGCGGCATCTTCGGCAGTCACGTCGCCGGGGTGGTGCGGCGCTTGCAGCGCATCTGCCGGCACTATGGCTCCGATCCGCAGTTCATCTGCTGCTCGGCGACCCTGGGCAACCCGCGCGACCTGGCCGAGCGGCTGATCCAGCGGACCGTGCGGCTGATCGACGACGACGCCTCGCCGCGCGGCCGGAAGCTGGTCATCCTGTGGAATCCGCCCGTGCTGGATGACGCCGGCCTCGCGCGACGCAGCGGCAACGTCGAGGCCCAGGAGCTGATGGAAGCGCTGCTGCGCGCCGGCGCCGGCGTGATCGCCTTCAGCAAGGCCCGTGTCGGGGCCGAGCTGATCTACCGCTATCTCATCGAGAACCTGCGGCGGCATTCCCCGGAGCTGATCGAGCGCGTGCGCCCTTACCGCGGCGGCTATCTGCCGCTGGAGCGGCGCGAGATCGAGCGCGGGCTGTTCAGCGGGGAGATTCGCGGCGTGTGCAGCACCAACGCGCTGGAGCTGGGCATTGACATTGGCACGCTCGACGCGGCCATCGTGGTCGGGTTTCCCAGCACACTGTGCAGCCTGTGGCAGCAGGCCGGGCGAGCCGGCCGCCGCCAGGACGACTCGCTGGTTTTCTTCGTTGCGCACGCGGACCCGATCGACCAGTACCTGATTCACAACCCGGGTTTCGTGTTCGACAAGCCGCTGGAGGCCGCCGTCATCGACCCGCAGAATGCGCACATCCTGGCCCGTCAGCTTGCGTGCGCGGCGTTCGAGTTGCCGCTGACGCGGGCCGACTTCGATTGCTTCGGCGAAGTGGCTGAATCCATCGCCGAGCTGCACGTCGAGCGCGGTGAGTTGCGGCATACCGCGCAGCGCTACTTCTGGTCGTCGGCCGAAACCCCCGCGCTGAAGACCAACCTGCGGACAATCAGCGACCGCACATTCAGCATTCTGGACATCACCGGCGGAAGAAACACGGTGATCGGGCAGGTTGATGCGATCTCCGCGCCCGAGCTGGTGTACCCGAGCGCGATCTACCTCCACCAGGCCGACAGCTACGTCGTGCGCGCGCTGGATTGGGACGCGGCCGTCGCGCGGGTCGAACGCTTCGACGGCGACTACTACACCCAGCCGCTGCTGCACAGTTCCATCCGCGTAGTGCAGCAGCGCGGCGAGGCGGAGTTCTGCGGCGGCCGTCGCCACTACGGCGACGTAATCGTCAAGTGGCAAACGGTCGGCTTTCGCGCGTACAAGTACCAGACGCTCGAGCTGATCGGCCAGACCAAGCTCGAACTGCCGCCGCAGCAGTTGGATACCACCGGCCTGTGGCTGTGCCCGCCGCCGGCGGCGCTCCAAACGCTGGCCGGGCAGGGATTCAAGAAGTACGAAGCGCTCAGCGGCGCGCGGAACCTGCTGCTGGTGGCGCTCCCGCCGCTGGCGATGGCAGATCGGCACGACGTGGGCGGAATTGTGGATTCGGCGCAACTCGGCGAGCCCGCGATCTTCATCTACGACCGCTACGCGGGCGGCGTGGGTTACGCCCGGCACGGTTACGAGTACTGCTCCGAGTTGCTCGCCATGGCGCGGCGCATCGTGGATGGTTGCGATTGCGAAAACGGGTGCCCGGCCTGCATCAGCCCGCCGAACCTGCGGGTGCCGATCCACCACGATCCCGACCTGGCCCACGGATACGACATTCCGGACAAGCGCGGGGCGCAGGCGCTCTTGCGGGCGTGGAGCGAGTCGTCGGAATAGCTGGGCGCCAGGCGGCACGCCGCGGAGCGCGGCGCGGCCGCGACTCTGCACTGAGAGCGCTGAACGACCGGGGCCGCTCGTGCTCCGCAGGCTGCGCCAGAACCCCTCAGCAAGTCGTTCCGAACACGATCAGCAGATCGCTCAGGTCCAGCAGGTCGACGTCGCCGTCGCTATCGAGGTCGCCGTCCTCGTAAGTCGCGCCACTACCCGTGCCGAAGTTGGTCAGCAGCACCGACAGGTCGGTCAGGTCGATCAGCCCGTCGCCGGTCAGGTCGCCGAAGCAGCTTCCCTCGACGGTAAACGTCCAGACGGCGTTTCCGCCGGCGACGCCCTCACCGCTGGGCAGCGAGGTCGGGCTGACCGGATCCGCAATCTCACCATCCAGCGCGATGCTGGCGACGCTGGAACTCACGTTGTCATCGACCGTCACGGTGTACGTGTCGCCCGACAGCGCGTTACTGAACGTCAGGGTCGCGGTGAAGTTACCGGCGGAGTACGCATACGAAAACGGCACGCTCCCCGCGTTCGCACCGACAACCGTGAAGTCGCCGGCGGCGGCTGTGACGTTTTCGCTGAAGCTGATGCTCGCTTGCGTCGGCTCGCTGCCGGCGGCGTAGTTCGCTCCGGGCGCGGGGCTGGCCTGCACGACCTTGGGCGGACCATTGGCGTAGGTCGTGTTCGTCTTGGCGGTGGTCAGCACCCAGTCGTTCTCGTCGAGCACGATCGAGGTCGCCGCCGCCGGAATCGGAATGACAAACCACTCCGGGTCGGCGTTGTTGAAGATCGTGTAGGTCTGGTTACCGCCGGAGTAGTTCACGCGTACATCGATCGGCATGGTATACAGACCATAGGAGGCGCTCTGCGTCTGGTTGACGTAGAGCCGCAGGTAGTTCTGTCCGTTGATGCTGACGGTTTGCCAGCCGGTCTGGTAGGCCGGCGCGCCGATGCCGTAGACCCACTCATCGAAGAACCAGCTCAGGTCGCCGCCGCTGTAGAACGTCGCCGCAACGTTGGCGAAATCATCGGTGGTGGCGCCGCTGCCGCCGTACTGGATACGGTACGCCCAGAGCATGTCAAAGTAGTTCTCGTCGCCGAGCACCTTGCGAAGCTGGTGCAGCACCCAGCCGGCTTTCAGGTAGCTGTAGTTGTAATCGAAGATGCGGTTCATGTCGGTCACGTCGTAGACATAGACGCTGTCGCCGACGGACGACGGGCGGCGCGCATCCATCGCGTTGTACAGCGCCGTGCGGTTGTCGAATCCGTTCTTGAACTCCAGCCAGAGCGCCTCGCTGTAGGTGGCGGAACCCTCGTTAAGCCAGATGTCGTTCCAGGTGGCGCAGGTCACATTGTCGCCCCACCACTGGTGGCTGAGCTCGTGCGAAGTCAGGTCTTCGCTGAATCCCCCCTGCGCCGTGTTGCTCTGATGTTCCATGCCGCCGCCGAATTCGCACTCGTAGATGCCGTACTTCTCGTCGAAGAACGGGTACAGGCCGTATAGATCGCTGAAGGTTCCCAGCATGGGGACGCACGCCTCCCAGCCGGCGCGATTCCCGGCGGTGTCGTCGCTGGGGTAGATATTGAACTCGACGGGCATGGTTTCGCCGCCGTAGCTGAACGTCTGCGTCCAGGTGTTGTATTGCGTCGACGAAAAGCAGACCAGGTAGGTCGCGATGGGGTAATCGCTCCACCAGCGATAGCGCGAGCGGCCGCCGGAGAGCGCGTCAATCCCCACCAGCACGCCATTGGAGACCGTGCGCATGGTTGACGGCGCGGTGACGGCCAGTTCGAGCGTGGCCTTGTCGCGATTGTTGCCCGGCATGCCGAAGTCGCCGTCCTTGCACGGCCACCAGGTATAGGCGAAGTACGGCTCGCTGAGGGTGTAGACGATTTGCGGCCCGAAGCCGTGCTGGCGGGTGAACTCAATCGACCCGAAGCCACGCGACACCGGCACGCCGTTGTAGCTGATCTTGACCGTGAACACTTCACCCGTGTTGTAGGCGCGGTCGAGCGTGACTTTTCGCGATGTCGTGCTCAGCGAAGTCACGGTCGCAGGGGTCGTGCCGTTCAGCAGCGCCTGCGTTACGGTGAAATTGGAGCGCAGCCGGAAGGTGAACTCAGTCAGCCCGTCGATGCGGCTTTCGACCGTCATTGTGTTGCTGCCCGTGATCGTCGTGGCCGTTGTGTTGATCTCGATGTCCAGGTTGTTGTGCAGCAAGTCCGTGGCGTCGTCCGCCTCGCGCGTATCCTGGCCGGGCTCGTCGAGGACGGGCAAGCCGGCCAGGTGCCGCATGCGCAGCGCGTTGGCCTTGCCGCACACCCCGACCGAGTGAGCGCCGTCCACGCAGGCGGACTCAGCCGGCTCGATTGTGACCGGCGCGGTCCCGTCGGGCAGCGTGGCCGCGAGCAGCGTGGACAGAATGAGGCACGTCAGCGGCGCGGCGAGCGCCGAAAGTCGCAGCGGGGATTTCATGGGTATGTCCAATCGTGCGTGCGATGAAGTCCGGCTCAAGGACAAGTATAGCCGAATCACCACAGTCAATGCACGCGCGCCGCCCCCGCCCAGGTCCGATCAGGGTACGTCTGGACCGGCGGCGTCTCCGGCGGGTGAAGACGCCGCGGCGCTCGTGCCTGGTTGCCCGGCGGAAGCGGCGTGCTCACGAAGCTTCTCGCTGATACCCGCCAGCAGGACCGAGTATTTTCGGGCCGACGGCGGGCTGGCAGGCCAGCGCACCAGCTCGACTTCGCGCTGCTCGGCGTCGCGCAGGCGGCCGCTTTCGTCGATATGCAGGGTTGAGAGGTCGACGCCCCAGCGAATCCGGAATGGCTCCAGGTCGCGGATCGCGACGCCATTCGTCGCAGCACGGTAGCGCGTACCGGCGGCCGGACGGATGACGATCGCGCCGTCGGGCCGGCGCGTCACGAACGGACTGGCCAGAAACTCCTCCGCGTTCGCCGGGAAGCGGCCGGCGTGCTGCTCCAGAAAATAGATCAACCCGGTAACTACGTCCTGAGTCGCGGGCAGGTCCTCGGACACCTGCCAGCGCGTACCAACCGCGACGATCGTGCTGGCCAGCAGACAAATGCCCAGCACGATCCACAGGCCGACATTGCGGCGATGCTGCAACGCCTGCGAAGACTCCATGTCATGAATCCTACCGCGCGACCGAAGCGCGGGCAGTCGGGGCGGGAAGGCGCGCGCGTGAACCGTCCGGCCCCCGGGGCGCTGGCGAGGGTTTCAGACCCGCCCGGCGCACAGTAGACTACCGCGCATGCGG
>CAYOHG010000232.1:0-5822 GCA_964403685.1 uncultured Planctomycetales bacterium | reverse complement strand
GCCCGAGCTGCTTGCACACGCTGCCCAGGTTGTTCAGGCTCTCCGCGAGGTCCGGGTGATCCGCCGGCAGCAACCGCCGCCGAGTGGCCACGGCCTCGCGCAGCAGCGTCAGTGCCTCGGCAAATCCGCCTTTCCAGTAGAGTGTCTCCGCCAGGTCATTCGCGCTCTGCGCGGTTTCCAGATGGTCGTCGCCGAGCTTCTCGCGGCGCACCTGAAGGGCGAATCGCAGGTGTCGCTCCGACTCGATGAAATCCTCGAGTGTGCCCAGGCTGCGCCAGGTATTGCCCAGCGTGCAGCGCACGGCGGCCGCGAGCAGCGGCGTGTCCGACATCTCCTCTTCGACGCGCCGCGCCAGGTCGCGCAGCACATCCAGCACGCGCACGTCGCGATCGCCGCTGCGCCACGGATCGACGGAGTTCCAAAGATTCTCCAGCACGCGGTTCAACCGCGCGACCTTGGCGGCCTCATCGCGCGCCAAGTCGCGCTGCCGCGCGACGCGCGACGCCTGAACGACCGCGGCGACTCCGCCGACCGTGATCGCCGCGAAGAGCAGGCTGAGCAGCGATACCGCCAGCGCGTTGCGCGATACGAAGCGCTGCGCGCGGTAGAGGCGGCCGGCCGGCCGGGCCCGCACCGGGCGGCCCTCGAGGAACCGCTCGATATCGGCGGCCAGCTCGGTGGCCGTGCCGTAGCGCCGCTCAGGCTCCTTCTCGAGACACTTCAGGGCGATGAGAGCCGGGTCGCGCGGCAAGCCGGGGCAGACGCGCCGCGGGTCACGGGGGGGCTCGCTCTGAATCCGGGTCGCTGCTCGGAGCATCTCTTCGCCGGCGAGATCCAATGGCAGCGTGCCGGTCAGCAGCTCGTAGAGAATCACGCCCAGCGAGTACACGTCGCTGCGCAGGTCGATCGCGTCCGCATCCCCGCGGGCCTGCTCGGGACTCATGTAAGCGAGCGTGCCCATGACCACGCCAGGCCGCGTGGTGCGCTGATCCCCGGACTCGCCCTCCAGTACGCGCGCCAGACCAAAATCGAGGATTTTGGGAACCGCTCGGCCGGACGGCGCGCCGGCCTGCCGCACGATCAGGATGTTCGCGGGCTTCAGATCGCGGTGAACGATGCCACGCTCGTGGGCGTGGCCGATGGCCCGTGCGATCGTCGCGATCAGCGTCAGCCGCTGTCGCAGCGGCAGCGGACGCGGCCCACAGCAGAATGACAGCAGATCGACGCCATCGACGAACTCCATCGCGAAGAAGGGTTCACCGTGCTCGGTTCGGCCGGCGTCATAGACCGCCGCGATGTTCGGGTGATTCAGCCGGGCGAGAGCCTGCACCTCGCGCGCGAAAAGCTGGCGCTGCAAGTCGCCGGCGGCGTGCGTGCCGCGGATGACCTTGAGCGCCACACGCCGGTGCGGCTCGAGCTGCAGCGCGTCGTAGACGACCCCCATGCCGCCTTCGCCCAGCGTTCCGCGAATCTGAAAGCGTTCGAGCGCGACCTGCGGGGGCGCGGCCCGCAGCGACACCTGCCGAAGCGCGTCACAGGCGCTGCGGATTTCTTCCGCCAGCGCGCGGCACGGAGCGCACGAAGAAACATGAGCGGCGATCTGCGACGCGCGCTGCGAGTCTTCCTCCTCGCCCTGCGCCCAGGCGTTCAGGTCGTCGCTGGAGAACGGGCAGCTCATGCCAGCGATCCGCCTTCGCCGCGCAGCCTCTCGCGCAGGTAGACCGCGGCGCGAACCAACCGCCCTTTGACCGAAATCTCGCTGACTTCCAGAACCTCGGCGATTTCCGCGCGCGAGAGCCCCTCGACGTGCTTGAGCATCAGAACCGAGCGGTACTCCTCGGGCATTGCGTCGAGAATCGCGCGAACCCGCGCATCGCGCTCCGCGTTCGCCACGCGCGTGCCCGGCCCGGCGGTCGTGCGGGCCGGGTCGAAACCGCTCGGCAGGGCCCGCCAGAACGTCGGGCTGACCTTGCGGCGGCGCAGCAGATCAAGGCAGAGATTCCGCGCGACGCGGTAGAGCCATGGCCGCAGCTCTCCGCTGGGCAGGTTCTCCGGCTGCAGGCGCGCCAGCGTCTCCTGTGCGACGTCTTCAGCCGCGTCGGCGCTGTCCAGCAGCGAACAGGCGAACCGCACCAGCACCGGCCGATAGCGGTCGCTGAGCAGTCGGGCCGCAGCCGGATCACCGCCGCGTAGCTGCTCGAGCAGCTCGGCATCCCCGGGCGTTGGCGGGGTCTGGCTCATCCGCGGGCACCGCTTGAAACAGCCGTCACGATCGTGGCTGCGCCAATCTTAGCGAATCAGGGGGCGGCGCAAAGAAATCTGGCCACGCCGGCGAATTTCGCAGTCCGGCCGCGGGCCTGGTTCGTGACCCTTCTTGGCGGGTGATGGTGACCCGCGAATCGACCTGGAGCATGAAAAAGGGGGAACGCAAATGGCCCGCAACATGAACTTCCGCAACTGGGAACGCAAGCTCGCCGTCGCGACGACGGCCGCCGTCGGCTGGGCCGCAGTCGCCAGCGCCGACTCCAACATCGAGGTCCGCATCGACAACGTGATCCAGTCGCCGAATGCGCTCTTCGAATTCCAGCCGATCGACGTGGGACAGACCGTGCCGCTGATCGTGGTGATCCGGAATATCGGCTCGACGGACCTGGTCTTTCCCAGCGCAACGCCGATCTCGATCGCGGGCGGCTTCGTGGAGCAGTTCAGTCTGATTCAGCCCCCGCTCGAGACGGGCAACAAGCTTTCGCCGAACGGGAGCACGGCGTTCCGGGTGGACTTCGCCCCCACGATTGCCGAGAGCGTGATGGGCGCGGTCGCCAGTATCCCGACCAACGACCCAAACACGCCGATCTTCAATCTCGATCTGCGCGGCATCGTGCTGGTGCCGGAAATGGTCATCACGCTGGGCGGGCAGCTCGTGGCGCCGCAAACGCAGCTGAACTTCCCGCCGACGCCGATCGGCGACGTGCGCGAGCTGGAACTTTCGATCGTGAACCAAGGCAACCGGCCGCTGGAGCTCACCGCGCCGCTGGACGTGTTCGGGGGGTTCGGGTCGGATTCGTTCTCGCTCATGCAGCCGCCGCTGACCACGGTTCAGCCGGGAGATCATGCTGAGTTCGTGGTGCTGTTCGCACCGACGCAGACCGGCTCGCTCACGGCGAACATCGGGATCAGCTCCAACGACATCGGCAACTATGCCGCCGGCCGCTTCACCTTCGTGGTTCGCGGCGTCGGACAGGCCGCCGCGCCCGGCGACGAGGGCGACGGCTCAGGCGGCTCCGATTCGGCCGATGCCAGCGTCGACGACGATGGAGTCGAATCGACCGACGACGGCACCGATCCGAACGCCGCGCCGAGCGACGGAATGAACGACGGAACCGGCGACGCGCAGGACGCGAGCGGCACCAGCGGCGGCGCTGAGGGCTTCGACGGCGGCGACCCGAATGCGGTCGACAAGTCGGACAGTGGCGCGCAGTATGACGAGTCGTCGTACGAGAACGAAATGGTCGGACCGAGCGGAATGTGCGGTTTCGGCATGCCGCTCGGCATGGCCTGCTGCCTGGCCTCGCTGGCGACGGCCCGCGCCACGCGACGACCGCGCCGCTAGCCGCTCTGACAACGCGTGAATCGGTCGCCGCCGGGGCCCGCGCCCGGCGGCGGCCATTGGTCTTGCGTGTCTCGCTTGATCGAGGAACATGCCACGCAAACCTGGCAGAAAGGACGGTCCAGCATGAACCCTGCGCGAGCATACCTGTTGTCCATGCCGCTACTTGCCCTGCATGTCTGCGGGTGCGTACTGACCGCCGTCAACAACGAGCCCGCGGTGATCGCCTGCTGGGATCTCAACGGGAATGGCCAGGCCGACGCCGACGAGGACTTCAACGGCGACGGCGCGGTCGACGCCCTGGACTGCCGGGGACCGCAAGGTCCAGCCGGTCTGGATGGCCAGGACGGCGCGGAAGGCCCGCCGGGCGCGGACGGGCAGGATGCGCCGGAGACGCTCTACGGCGACGGGTCCTCCGGAGCGCGCGAGATCACCGGCGACACGCGTTTCGAGACCGCGAGCGACGTGAATCAACTCTGGACGGATTTCTCCGTCGCGGCCGGCGCGACGCTGCGCATTCAGAGCGGCGCGGTGATTCGCTGCACGGGCAGCTTCGTGAACTACGGCACGATCGTGATCGAAACCGGCGCGCAGGGCGGCGCGCGATCCGGCTACGACATCTCGACGGTCGAGGGCGTCTCGCAGGCGCCCGCACTGGGCATTAACACGCTCGTCGCGGCCAGCGGCGAGGTCGGTGACGCGTCCTCCGGGCGCGTCGGCGGGCCGGGAGGCGACGGCATCTCCGAGTTCGAGGCCTTTTCGCTGCTTACAGTCTCCCTGCGAGCGGGCAGCGGTGGCGGTGCAGCTCTCTATGACGGCGGCGCCGGCGGAGGCGGAGTCATCATCCTCGCCGAAGGACCCGTTGAGAATTTCGGAACCATCGTCGCGGATGGCGCCGACGCTTCCGACGGAGGCGGAGGTGGCGGCGGCGGTGTCCTGCTGATCGCTTCCGGCGATTCGATCACCAACGCCGCCGGTGCAAGTCTGATGGTCCGCGGCGGCGCCGGCGGAAGCAGCGGCGAAAACGCCGCGCCCGGGGGTGGCGGTGGCGGCGGTCTCATTCACCTCCTCGCGCCGGTCGTTGATAACGCCGGCAGCACCAACGTCGACGGCGGGAATGCCGGTACCATCGCCGACGGTGCGCTCGTCACGGTCGAGCCGCGCGCCGGAGGAGGAGGTGGTGGTGGGTCGGCCGGCGCTGGCGGCAGCGGCGGAGACGTGCCCGCCGGGGCCTCCATCGCACCGCTCGCCGCCGAGGCGGGAGGTCCGGGACGTTTCCTGATCACGCTCCAACAACCGACGCTGCTGTTTCGGTAGCGGCGCGCGGCGTCAGAAGCTCACGTGCGGCCCGCCGCAGCAGCGCGCTTCGAGCCGTCCGCGTGCTCCGCCCGGTCTACGCACGCCGCGATCGCCAAATCGCCGCTCACGTTCACCGCCGTGCGGCACATGTCCAGCAGCCGGTCGATGCCGATGATGATGCCGATGCCCTCGGCGGGCACGCCGACGGTTTGCAGCACGATCACGATCAGCGGGATGGAGCCGCCGAGTCCGCGGCGGCCGCCGAAGCTCCCAGCCACGCAAGGCCCACCACGCGGCAGTAGATTGGCAACGCACTTGAGCGAATCGACGGCGAGATCACGGGCGCTCTCCTGAGTCAGGGACCGAACCTCGGCCGCAACTATTGCTCCGTCGAAAAGTCGCGTGGTTCGCCGGGTTTCGCGAATGCGGATTGCGGAGGTGCGCGGCCGACTCAGGGGCTCGCCACGCCGCCGAGTGATCGCAGGAGTTGGGACGATTCGGCGGTTTCTTGGTGGCCCTCGCCAAGCAGGTCGACCCGCATCGCGAGAGCCTCTTCGGCCAGGCGACGCGCGGCGGAAAAGTCGCCCATGTCGCGTTTCAGCCGGGCGAGATTATGCAAGGCGCGGGCCACCAGTTGATGCCGCTCGCCGAGCCCGGACCGGAGGATGCGAAGGGCCTCACGCAGGTGCAGCTCGGCCTCGTCGAAACGACCGGCGTCCTGCGAGGCGCGGCCGAGGTTGTTGCGGCTCGTCGCGGTCGCCGGGTGCATGTCGCCCAGCCATACGCGGCGAAGGTCCAGCGCGGTCTGGTATTGCTCCTGGGCCGCGGCAAGCAGCTCGGCGGCGACGGTGCTGCGTCCTTCGGCGCGCTCGCGCCCCGCCGCGGCGCGCAGCAGCGCGCCCAGGTTGTTGTGCGT
>CAYOHG010000231.1:0-5830 GCA_964403685.1 uncultured Planctomycetales bacterium | reverse complement strand
AGGCGTATTTCCGATTCCTGCACCATCCGCTTGAGAAGCAGGGGGTCGATTTCTGGTGGATGGACTGGCAGCAAGGCACCCAGTCGCGCGTCGGCGGGCTCGACCCGCTGTTCTGGCTGAACTACCTGCACTGGACCGACTGGCAGCGCCAGCCCGGCGCCAAGCGCGAACGCCCGCTCATCTTCAGCCGCTGGGGCGGGCTGGGAAACCACCGCTACCCGATCGGATTCTCCGGCGACACGTTCAGCGACTGGGATTCGCTCGCCTTTCAGCCCTGTTTCACCGCCACCGCCGGAAACGTCGGCTACGGCTACTGGAGCCATGACATCGGCGGGCATTATCCCGGCCCGATCGACCCCGAGCTGTACGTGCGGTGGATCCAGTGGGGCGCGCTGAGCCCCGTTCTGCGCACTCATACCACTCGACACCCCGCCGCCGAACGCCGCATCTGGGGCTTCGACGCGGAGACCTTCCGCTGCGCGCGCGAATCCTGGCGGCTGCGCTATGAGCTGCTGCCGTACGTCTACACGGCCGCCCGGCGAACCTACGATGATGCGCTGCCGCTGTGCCGACCGCTGTATTACCACTGGCCCGAGCATGACGAGGCCTACGCGCACCCGGGTGAATACCTGTTTGGCGACGACCTGCTGGCGGCGCCTGTGTGTCAACCGCGGAATGCCGGGACGGGATGCGCGGCCGTTAAGGTCTGGCTGCCGCCGGGCGAATGGGTGCACTGGTTCAGCGGCTGCGTGTATGACGGGCCGGGGGAAGTGCGCCTGCTGGTTCCACTGGATCAGATCCCGCTGTTCGTGCGGGCGGGGTCCGTGATCCCAACCACCCGCTGGGACCGCAATCTTCACAGCGGCACGATCGATCCGCTGGTGCTGAATCTATTCGCGGGCCGCCGTCCGTCGGAGTGGACCGCTCGGCTCTACGAGGACGACGGCGATTCGCGCGGCTACGAGCGCGGCGAGTGCCGCTGGACGGCGTTGCAGGCAACCTGTGCCGCGGAACACGCGCGCGTCGTGGTCGCCGCCAGCCGGGGCACGTTTCGGGACGCGGCCCTGACGCGAACCTTCGAGCTGCGCGTCCATGCGGCACTGCCGCCGCGGGTGGTGAGGATCAACGGCGCGGAGCTGCCGGCGGCGAGCCGTCCGGCTGCGAGCACCTGGCGCTACGACGCGTCGTCGCACACGCTGGTGGTGCAGACCGACGAGCGTCCGGTCGACGCGCCGTGCGTTTTCGACGTTGAGTATCACGCACTGCCGACCGTGCGCGATCTGCTGGCGCGCGGCCTGCGAGAAAAGACGCAGATTCTCGCGGCGCTTTCGGCGGCGTGGGCAGACGGCGCGCCCGCGGCGCTGAGCGAGCTGGCTGCATTCGGCCAGCAATTGGCCGCCAACCCACCGGACGGAGAGCGCTTGGCACGGCGGCTGCGCGAGGCTCTGCCGGCCACGCTGAGCGCGCTGGCGGAGCAAGTGCCCGCCCGTCCGGACCTGCTCGGGTCGCTGGCCCGGTTGCTGGGCGCGTACATCGGCCTCAACGTCGCGCCGCGGCTGGATGGATCACTGGGTGCCTCAGCCGACGTCGAGGCTGCGGTTCAGCCCGCCCTGCTGGACGACGCCGCGCTGGCTTTTGATATTCAGATTCCGCCGCAGCCGGGCATTCACGCCAGGCCGACACCCGAGATGCCGGCGCCGGCCGTCCGTCGCGTCGCGGCCCGCCATCGGCACGTGCACAGTTCCGCCGATAACCCCCCGCAGACGCGCCGCCTGCAAGCCCGCCTGGAAGTGCAGATCGATGGCCACAGCGTGCTGATTCCGGCGGAAACTACGCTCTTTCCGTCGATCTCGGCCTGGTCGGTCGTGGGGCCGTTCGATCGAGCCGACGTTCAGGTGCTGGACTCCGAATTCTCGCAGCGAACGCCGCTCGACCGCGGGCGCTCCTTCAGCGGGCTGGCTGGCGCGACCGTCTCGTGGCGCAGCGTGGTTCGCCCGCTTTCGTCGGAGAGTGATCCGCGGCGTGAGTTCGTTGTCGACCTCGGGGAGCTGCTCGGGGCGAACGTGCAGGATGCCGTTGCGTACGCGTTGGCGTTCCTGCATTGCGATCGGCGGCGCGACGTGCGCGTGGCGATCGGCAGCAGCGACGGCGTGCGATGCTGGTTGAACGGCGGCGAACTGTTCAGCAACCTGGTGCAGCGACCGTACGCGTCGCGGCAGGACGTGATTCCGGCGACGTTGCCGGCCGGACTGAGCGCCCTGCTGCTGCGGATCGATCAGTTCGACGGCCGTTGGGGCTTCGCCGCGCATATCGACCCGCTCGACGATGGGCCGTCCCCGGTGGTAGTGATGCCCGCGTAGCCCGCCGGAAACGCACCCAGCAGCAGAAGCGCCAACACGACCAGCATGGCGAGATGCACCCCCAGCAGGCGCGCCGCCGGCAGCATCCACAGCAGCATGCCGAGCACCCAGACGGCCAGGCCGGCCCGGCCGAAGCGTCGCGCACGGGACGCCGCGGGGTGCACGGCGGCGCCGGCCAGGCATTGCAGGGCGGGCAGCGCCCACACCAGGTAATACTGCCGCACCAGCGGCGAGAGAATCAGCATGGCCAGCAGGTAGAGGGCGAATTCCGCCTGCCGGCGCGGCGCGCTGAGCTGGTCCGCGGGCCGAGCCGTTGCCAGCAGCAGCGCCGCAGCCAGCAGCGCGGCCATCGCCAGACCCACCCGCCGGCACGTTTCCAGACTGAGGGATGCCAGCCGAAGCGGCGCCGGGTGTGGATGCTCCCGCCAGCACAGACGCGCGACGACGGAAGGCAGCGACTGATTCCGATGATCGATGAAGTGCGCGCGCAAGCTCGGGTCGGTCATTCCAGTAGCGGCCGCCCCCCGAAAGTTGTAGTCGAACCACTCGGCGTGATACTGCCAGGTGAGCCGCGGCCCGAAGCAGAGCAGGCAGGGAAGCAGCGCCAGCGACGCTCCGCCGACCGCCCACCCCAGCCCGGCCCACCACAGCCGCTTCTGCAACAGCCAGACGACGAAGATCGCCGGCAGCAGCTTGAGTACCGCGGCCGATCCGAGCAGCGCACCGGCCGATCGGCTGCGACGCTTTCGCAGGCGCTCAAAGGCGAAGAGCAGCAGCGCCAGCAGTGGCGTGCTTAGTTGGTTGAAACGCGCCGCTTCGAAGAGCGCCGGTGCCGCCAGCAGCCAGGCCAGCAGTGCCGCACGGAGTGATTCGGCGGAGCCGCCGGCCAGTTCTGTCGCCCAGCGCCGCAGGAGAATCAGCGCCGCGGCCAGCGATCCAGCCTGAAGCAGCGCCCAGACGACCGCCGCGCCCGTGCGGCCCAGCGCGCCCAGCGGAGCAAGCAGCAGCGGGACGGCCGGCAGGTAAAACGGAAGCTGTCGCCGGCGCGCGGGATCCGGGTGGTCGAGGTCGGGATTGAGCGCGGCGTGGTTCCAGACGTACTCGGCATCCAGGTAAAAATGATGAAAGTCAAAGCGGAACTCCAGCGCGCGAACCAGCGAGACGATACCCGCCATCGCGACCAGCAGGACAAACACGACGTGCAGTGCGCGGGTTCGAGGCGGGCTAGACATGCGGAGTCGCCGAGGCGTTGAGAGCCGCCGCCCCGCCTGCGAGCGTATCTCCCGCTGGGTCGCGCGCCTCGCGCGGCATCGCATTCGTGAGCACGCCGACTTCGGCCCGCCGCCGCCGCTCGATGTGCCGGCGGATACTCAGCAGGGGAATTCCGAGTACGGGGATCGTCGCGAGCAGCGCTCCGCCGGCCTCCGCGACGTTGTCGCCGGTCAACGGGCGTGACACGATCGTGGCCTGCGCGATCACCAGCAGCGTCACGCCCACCAGCACCGCCCGGGCCGAACCCCGCGCCAGGCCGATGTGGTGCGTACAAGCCAGGGCAATCGTCACCGCCGGCGTCAGCATGATGAAGTGATACCGCCGCAGCACCGGCATCAGCCAGAGCATCAGCAGCAGGCACAGCGCGAATTCGACGCGCAATTGCCAGGGCGAGAGCTGCGCCGCCGGCCGCCGCGCCATGATGATGAACGCCAGCAGGCTGACGGCCAGGGTCGCGCTGACCAGCGTTGCCAACGTCGCGGCCGGCAGCTCGGCGACGTTGATGTAGCGCGGCGGGCCGCCGAACCGGATGCGCGGATCGTTGTCAAAGTGCGTGGTGTAGTTGGTGGGATGCAGCCAGCGGCTGGTCACCGCGGCCAGGCTCTGGTTGCGCCAGTCCATCTCGACCTGGTTGTTCAGCAGGGCGCTGTGCGAGCTTTGGGTGACCGCGCGGCGGAACCAGGCGCGATACTCCTCCATCGCCAGCCGGTGGCCGAAGCAGATCACGTCGCCGACCGGCCCCGCCAGCACGATGGTCACCAGCGCGACGCTCACCGCGCGCCACTCGCGCTTCAGGGCGTACCACAGCACAAAAACGCCGGGCGTGACTTTCAGCAGCACCGCCAGCCCGACCCAGAAGCCGGCCGCCGCGCTGCGTCCACGTTGAAAGGCCGCAAAGCTGCCGAGCAGGCACGCCAGCGTCAGCAGGTCGATCTGATTCAGCCGGAATTCCCAGTACCAGAACAGGATGCCGCCGACGAAAGGCAGCAGTTGCGTCACCGGCCACTCCCCGGGCGGCAGGTCGGTAAACTCGCGACCCAGCAGGCGCAGTACCGCAAACAGCAGTGCTAGATTCAGCCCCAGCCAGGTCGCGCCGGCAACCTCGAACGGCAGCCCGCCCAGCAGCGTCATCAGCCGGGTGGCGAAAGGCAGATACCAGACCAGGTTGCCGCGCGGAACGACGGCGCCGTCG
Source organism: uncultured Planctomycetales bacterium (assembly GCA_964403685.1). GTDB lineage: Bacteria > Planctomycetota > Phycisphaerae > UBA1845 > Fen-1342 > CAYOHG01. The sequence continues at coordinate 1,006 of CAYOHG010000231.1, read as the reverse complement.
GGAGCGCGGTCGTAGCCGGGGTCAAACGTGCCGTGCGCGGCCATCCACGCGCCGGCCTTGTAGAAGTACTCGAAATCCGGGCTGCGGTACTCGATCGCGCAGGAGCTCGTCACCGCCAGGAAAACAGCAACCCCCGCGATACCGGCCAGACACCAGCGCCGGACCAGCGGGGGCGCCAGCGGCGGCGCCGGGTCGCTCAGCGCGTCGCGGACGATAGCGGATGCGGGCGCGCACTCCATGGAGCAGGACATTCTAGGATTGCCCCGCGCCGCCCACAACCGCTGCCGGCGGCGCGATCGCTCGCAGCCCCGCCCGAATCTCCTCCGGCAGGATGTTCGTCACACGCTGCGGCGCTCCCAGCGCGCGCAGCAGAACGGCATGAATCGCCCCGTCGCGGTTCTTCTTGTCCAACCGGCACGCCGCCACGACCGCTTCGTCGTTCAGCGTTCGCGGAAGATGCAGCGGCAGGCCGAGACCGGCCAGCACGCGCGTGATGCGCGCCGCGAGCTGTGCATCCAGGCCCAGCCGCCCGACCGCGATCGCGTTCTCAGCCAGCATGCCCAGCGCGACGCACTCGCCGTGCCGAAGGTCGAAACCGAGCTCGTGCTCCAGCGCATGCCCGACCGTGTGCCCATAGTTGAGGATGGCGCGCAGATCCGCCTCGCGCTCGTCGGCCGCGACCACCGCCGCCTTGATCGCGCAGTTGCGGGCGATCAGTTCGATCAAGGCAGGTGGATCGCGCCGCAGCATTGCGGCCATGTGCGTCTCGTGCCATGCCAGGAACGCGGGATCGCGGATGCAGGCGTGCTTGACGCTTTCGGCCAGGCCCGCGAGGTAGTCGCGCTGCGGCTGGGTGGACAGTAGATCCACATCGATCCACACCGCCGACGGCTGGTGAAACGCGCCGATCAGGTTCTTGCCGGCCGGGTGATTCAATCCGGTCTTGCCGCCGACGGATGCGTCGACCGCCGCCTCAACCGTGGTCGGCACCTGCACGAAGCGGATG
>CAYOHG010000230.1:4229-5833 GCA_964403685.1 uncultured Planctomycetales bacterium | reverse complement strand
ATTCGGCAGCGCATCCCGGAGGTCGATGCGCTGGTCGGCGTGAACAACCGTAACGACATCGTGCGGGCGGTTTGGCGGTTTGATCGTGATGCGGCGTGCGATCGGTTCCTGGGCACATACCACGCCGTGCCGAACGTCCGCTGGTCCGACCTGGGTCGCCTGCGGCTGACGCCCCGGCACTATGCGTACGTGCGAATCAGCGAGGGTTGCGATCAGAAGTGCACGTTCTGCACCATCCCGTCGATTCGCGGGCCGCTGCGAAGCAAGAGCCCCGAGGATCTCGTTGCCGAGTGCCGCGAGTTATGTGCGGACGGCGCTGGCGAGCTGGTCCTCATCGGGCAGGACACGACCAGCTACGGCGCGGACCGCGGCGACGCGGGCGGATTGGCGGCGCTGCTACGAACGCTTGACGCGCAGGTCACGGAGGCGCGCTGGCTGCGGCTGATGTACGTCTATCCTTCAATCCTGACCGACGAGATGCTGGATGCGATCGCCGACAGCGAGCGCGTCGTCAAGTACATCGATATCCCGCTCCAGCACATCAACGACCGCATGCTCAAACGGATGAACCGCGGCGTCACGCGCGACCAGACCGAGAAGCTGCTGGAGCGCATCCGGCGGCGTATTCCGGGCGTCTCCGTCCGTACCACGTTCATTGTCGGCTTTCCCGGTGAGACCGGCCCCGAGTTCGAAGAGCTGCTGGAGTTCGTCCGATCGTTCGGGTTCGACGCCGCCGGTGCGTTCAAATACTCGCGGGAGCCGGATACGCCCGCCGGGCGGATGAAAGAGCAGGTTGATCCGCAGACGATCGCCGAGCGGCACGAGCGGTTCATGTTGGTGCAGCAGGAAGTCGCCTTTGAGGCCGCGCGGCGTTTCGTCGGCCGGACCTTCGACGTGCTGGTCGATTCCTGCGAGGATATCGGCAACATCGCCCGCCATCACGGCCAGGCGCCCGAGGTCGACGCGAGCTGCATCGTGCCCGACGGAGAGCTCGAGCCCGGCCGCTTCGTCCGCGTCCGCTGCACGGGCACTGATGACTACGACCTGGTCGTGCGGCCCCTGCGCTGCTCAGCCCGCCGATAGCGCAAGCAAACGCGGTGGCGCCGAAGAGACGACGTGGTTCAGCGCCGCAGCAGACACCAGACCCGAACCCGTGATCGGAGCCGCGCCCGTCAACGAAGTGACGACGAGGGTACAAGGAAACAACGGAACCAGGAAACAACCGAGCAAGGGAACCGCGGCGCGCCGGAGCACGCCGATCAGCGCCGCGCCATTCAGGACAACCGCTGCTGGCGCCAAACTTCATTTTCTCTTCGCCATTCGCTCCTCGCGCTTCAGCATCACGGCCCCGCGTGGTCGCGCGCGCCGAACGCGGATATAGTGTCCGCAGCACGCGGCGCACCACAGACCAACCGCGCGGCGCCGCCGGAGGCCCTGCATGCTTCGCACCCCACTGTACGCCTTTCACCGGGAGGCTGGCGCCCGGCTGGTCGACTTTGCCGGCTGGGAGATGCCGGTCGCCTACAGCGGAATCATCGACGAGCACCACCACACGCGCAACCACGCCAGCTTCTTCGACGTCTCCCACATGGGCCGGGTTGAGT
>CAYOHG010000230.1:0-4219 GCA_964403685.1 uncultured Planctomycetales bacterium | reverse complement strand
AGCCCGTGCCGGCGAGTTCCTCGAATGGCTGAATACCCGCAAGGTCGGTGACATGGCCGTCGGCCAGTCGCGCTACAGCCACATCTGCAACGAGCGCGGCGGGATCCTCGACGACGTGATCGTCTCGCGCTGCGCCGACCACTGGATGGTCGTCTGCAACGCCAGCAACCGCGAGAAACTGCTCGGCTGGTGGAACGAGCACCGCGGACGCTTCGGCGTCGAGCTGCACGACCGCACGCTCGAAACCGCCATGATCGCCATCCAGGGGCCCGAAGCGGTCGAGACGCTCGACAACCTCCTGCCCTTCACCGTCAGCGAGCTGAAGCGCTACTGGTTCAAGGCTGGCAAGATGATGGGTTCGCGCTATCACGTCGCCCGCAGCGGGTATACCGGCGAGGATGGCGTCGAAGTCATCATCCCAGCCGACTACGGCGTCACCGCCGCCAACATGATGGTCGACCAGACCGCCAAGATCGGCCGGCCGATCCAGCCGGCCGGCCTGGGGGCGCGCGACACGCTGCGCACCGAGGCCGCCATGCCGCTGTATGGCCACGAGCTGACGGAAGACTGGGATCCGATCACCGCCGGCCAGGCCTGGGTGGTCGCGTTTGACAAGGAGTTCTGCGGTAAACAGGCCATCCAGGCCATCAAGGATGGCGGCGGCGAGCGCATCTTGTGCGGCTTCGACGTCGACAGCCGCCGCACGCCACGCCAGGGCGCTCCGATCCTGGTCAGCGGCGAGGCAGTCGGGTTAATCACCAGCGGAACGTCGAGCCCGACGCTCGGCAAGGTGATCGCGATGGGTTTTCTGCCGCCCAAGCACGCCGCGCCGGGTACGACGGTCGAGATCGACCTGAAAACGAGCGCCATCCCGGCGAAGGTCGTTCCGCTGCCTTTCTACAAGCGAAAGAAGTAGCCCGATCTGCCGGCTGGACGGGTCATACAATCGGTGAGTCTGAAGTGCTGCCCGCCGCGGACGCGGCCAGCGCGCGGCGCACACGCTGCGCCGCTTCGAAGTCTGCCTGCCCAAAGTAGACGAATACCACCCGCTCGATCCGCGGCTGACGCCGCAGGAACTCGGCGGCGGTGCGCAGCGCGATCTGCGTGGCCGCCTCAAACGGGTATCCATACACGCCCGTGCTGATGGCGGGAAACGCGATGCTGCGTGCGCCGTTTTCCACCGCTACCTCCAGCGCACGACGATGCGCGGAGGCGAGCAGCTCGGGCTCACCGCCGTGACCGCCTGAATAGACCGGCCCGACCGCGTGGACGATGAAGCGGGCTGCCAGGCCAAAGCCTGGTGTGATTTTCGCGTCGCCGGTCTGGCATCCGCCAAGCTGACGACAAGCCTCCTGAAGCTGAGCGGCGCCGGCGGCGCGGTGGATCGCACCGTCTACCCCGCCGCCGCCGGTGAGCCGCGCATTGGCGGCATTGACGATCGCGTCCACACGCTGTTGCGTGATATCGCCCTGAAGCAGCTCGATCCGCGCCCAGGGATCGGCGGATTCTGCCGGCATGACCGTCTCCCGCGGGGTCGCCGCGTCGTAAGTGTCGGCTTTGCGGCAAGGCGCGGACGGCGATCGGACGCGCGCCTACCGCACGTTGAAATACCGCGCCGCCGGATGATGCGCGATGATCGCGCTGGTGCTCTGCTCGGGTTCGAGCTGAAACTCCTCGCTCAGCGTCACGCCGATGCGCTCGGCGCCCAGCAGCCGCAGCAGCGTCGTTTGGTCTTCCAGGTTCGGACAGGCCGGATACCCGAAGCTGTAGCGGCTGCCTTGGTAGCCCTGCTTGAAGAGCTGCTGGCGGTCGCGCGCGTCGTGCGCCGCGATCCCCAGGTCCATGCGAATCTGCTTGTGAACGTATTCCGCCAGCGCTTCGGCCGTCTCCACGCCCAGCCCATGCAGAAACAAATAGCGCTGGTAGTCGTTGGCGGCGAACCACTCGCGGGCCACCTCGCTGACGCGCCCGCCGGCGGTCACCAGGCTGAGCGCGACCACATCAGGCCCGCCGGCACGCATCGCGCCGACCGATTCGTCGGGCGCCGGCAACGGCCGCCAGTAGTCGCTCAGGCAGCGGTACGGCGGCTTCCTTTGGCGAGGAAAGCGAAAGCGGGCGATTTCACGCAGAGTGGCCGGCGCCTGCGTTGCGCAGCCGGCGGCGGCGGCGTGCGCGTGGCCGGTGGAACGCGGGGCATCGCCGGTGTCGGCGAATGCGACCGGTCCGCTCGGCGGCTCATAGAGGATCAGGTCGTCGCCGGCGGAGTAGCACGGCCAGAATCCGTAGACCGCCTGGCAGTTCAGAATCGCCTCGCGCTCGCAACGCTCGACCAGCGCGCGGTACTGGGGCCGGACCTCGGCGTTGAGGTACTTCTGCCACTGCTCCGGCGAGCGGCCTTTCCGGCGAAAGCCCCACTGAACCTGAAACAGCATGGTCTCGTTCAGGTAGCCCAGTGCCGCCTTCAGCTCGATTCGTTCGAGCACCCGCGCGCCCCAGAACGGCGGATTTGGAACTGGATTCGAATGCTCGACGGCGCTGCGCGCTGGAGCACCGCCGCCCCCGGCTGTGTCTTTGTCCCCTGGAGCACAGCCGCCCTCGGATGTGTCCTTTCTTGCCCACCCGCCCCCGGCCGTGATCTCTCCGATCGCCGCCGTTTCAACCTCGTCGCGAATCTCGCGGAGTCCGAACCGCTGTTCGACTTCCGCGCTGCGGTCCCGACCGTGGAGCACAGCCGCCCCCGGCTGTGTCTTTGTCTGCTGGAGCACAGCCGCCCCCGGCTGTGTCATTGTCTGCTGGAGCACAGCCGCCCCCGGCTGTGTCTTTTCCGGGCCGCCTGCCCCCGGTTCTGAGACCTGGAACGGCGGTTTCTGCCCCTCCATCCACACCCGCCACTTCCAGGGATAGTCATCGATGCTCGCTGCAAGGCCCTTTCGCACGGGGTTGGCGCACAAGTACTCCACCTTATCGCGGAGGTTTTCGTTCGAGCGGATGATCCGATCAAACGACTCTTCCTGCCAGACGGAGCCCTTTCGCGACAGGAGCTTGTTGACGCTGTGTGCCGAAGCGCCCTTGATCCCGTCCAGGATGGTCGCCAGGGGGATTGGGGCGCCAGTCTGGTCCAAACCCGGCGTGAGAACCATGTGTACGTGATCCGGCATCACGACGACGCCGACGAGATCCAGGTACTGACCGTGACCGTGCAGGCAGTGTTGGAGCACGCAGTCGCGCGCTTGCGGAGGAAGCTCCCACCGATCACGCGTGCAGAATGTGACAAAAACCGGGCGAACTCCGGGGTCGATGTGGGGGAGATTGCGGCGATAATGCGTTGAGCGTTCGTGTGTGGAAGACACAGCCGGGGGCGGCTGTGCTCCAGGATTCACGCCAGGATTCACGCCAGGATTCACAACCGGGGGCGGCTGTGCTCCAGCGCCTGCGGAGATCTGCTGCATCAGCGACAGGCCCTCGAAGGCGTCCTTGGCGTAATAGAGCGGCCCGCGGTGCAGCGGCCGCAGGTCCTCCTCCACGTAGCGGCGCGTCAGGGCCGCTCCCCCCAGGATCACCCGCCGCGCCAGCCCCTGTTCATTCATCACAATCAGATCGTCGCGCATCACGAGCGTGCTCTTGACCAGCAGCCCGCTCAGGCCGATGGCATCGGCGCGGTGCTCGTGAAAGGCGCTGATCACGTTCTGAATGGGCTGCTTGATGCCCAGGTTGTATACCGTGAACCCGTTGTTGGTCAGGATGATGTCGACCAGGTTCTTGCCGATGTCGTGGACATCTCCCCGCACGGTGGCCAGCACGATCCGGCCGCGCGACTGCCCCGCGGATTTCTCCATATGCGGCTCGAGTCGAGCGACCGCGGCCTTCATCGTCTCGGCGCTTCTGAGCACGAACGGCAGTTGCATCTGCCCGCTGCCGAACAGGTCGCCGACGGTCTTCATGCCGTCCAGCAGGAAGCGGTTGATGATCTCCAGCGGCGAGTACTGGCGCAGCGCCTCGTCGAGGTCGGCCTCCAGCCCGACCCGCGCGCCGTCGATGATCCGCCGCGACAGCCGCTGCTCGATCGGCAGGCCGGCCATCGGGACCTTTTCGGCCAGCTTCTCACCATCCGCGAAGAGCGCGAAGCCGCGCTCCAGCGGGCTGCGCGCCTCGCCGCCAGTGGGGGCGTCGCGGCGGTCGTAGATAAGCTACAGCGCGGCCAGCCACCGCTGGTCGCTGA
>CAYOHG010000229.1:0-5836 GCA_964403685.1 uncultured Planctomycetales bacterium | reverse complement strand
CCGCACAAGCTTACGGCCGCCCGTGCCGTGATCCAGCCGATTCAGCGCAGGCTGGCGCTGGGTTCCTCGTGTTCGTGGCGGCTGAACCAGACACCCACCAGCGTCCGCGCCAGAATGACGACGTCCATCCACAAGCTCCAGTGGCGGATGTAGTACACGTCGTGCTGGATCCGCTTGCGCAGGGAGGTGTCGCCGCGGTAGCCCTGCACCTGTGCATAGCCGGTCATGCCGGCTTTCATCTTGTGCCGCAGCATGTAGCGCGGCACTTCGCGCTTGAATTCCTCGATGAATTCCGGCCGCTCGGGCCGCGGTCCGACCAGCGACATCTCGCCGCGCAGCACGTTGAACAGGTTTGGGAGCTCGTCGAGGCTGGTCCGCCGCAGCAGCACGCCCAGCCGCGTGCGGCGCGGATCGTTGCGCTGCGACCAGATCGGGCCGGTCGCCTCGGCGTCGGTCCGCATGGTCCGGAACTTGAGCATGTCGAATTCGCGGCCGTCGAGCCCCATGCGCCGCTGGCGATAGAACACCGGTCCACGGCTGTCGAGCTTGATGAGCAGCGCCAGGAGGCCCATAGGGAGCGCCGCGACCAGCAGGCAGGCGCCGCCGACCATCACGTCGAAGGCGCGCTTCGCGATCGCGTTCCATCCGTACAGCGGCGACTGACGCAACGAGAGGATCGGCAATCCATCGAGGTCGCTGACGTCCGGGCGCATCGCGTAGATCGGGTTGATCGCCGGCACGACGCGGACGTCGGCCATGCTGGTCTCCAGGGCGGCGAGAATCTCCTCGGTGCGGTGGGCCTGTTCGATCGGCAGCGCGACAAACACCGCGTCGACGGGCGCGGCTTCGACCACATTGCGCAGCTTGTGCAGCGGGCCGCGCACGGGAATTCCACGCAGCGACCGGGCGCGCGGCTCGCCGGGCGAATCATCGACGAAATACTGGACCTGCACGCCGATCCACGAATGCCGTTGCAAGGCGTACAGCAGCCGCTGCGCCGTCCGGCCGCTGCCGACGATTGCGGCGGTGCGCTGATTCCACCCGCGCCGCCGCAGCTCCTGAAGCAGCGCCCGCACCGAGGCGCGGAACAGGGCGAACAGGGCCGTTCCAACCAGGGCATACGTGAGAATGAACTGTCGCGAAATCTTGTTGGTTTGCGGCAGGGCATAATCGATCAGCACGACAGCGACCACGGCGACCACGAACGCCTTGATGACGTCGCGCGTCTCCGCGAACAACGACTGGTCGCGCCGTGGGCGATACAGCCGCAGGCGGTAAAAGCTCACCAGGTGAACCAGCACCACCAGCGGCAGCAGCGGCAGAAACCGCTCAGCCAGCGGCGGTACGCCCTTGGCCAGGTCCACCGGCAGCCAGGTGAAACGGATCCAGTAACTCGCCAGCCACGCGACGGCCACCGCGCAAGCGTCGGCGATCACCAGCCCGGTGATCATGAAATGGCTGTGCTGCCTTAACATCGCACGAAAGTGTACCGCCTTGCCGGCTGTCGCTCCCAGTCCCGGAGATTGCCACTTTGTGGCGCTGTGCTCACAATGTCCGAGCCAGCGCCGGCGGGTGGAATCGCTCGCCGTGCCGCCGCGCCCGGATTCGCATGCGGAGTGATCGATGGACCTGCTGGAGACGCGATTTCCTAGTCTGGGCTACATTCTTGTGGAGGTGTTTTTCGGCCTGCTGATATACGGGGTGGTTAAGAACATCTGACCCGCCGGCCGGCCGCCAAGACTCGCTCATAGAGGCCCAGCAGCTCGCGCGCATGCCGCGTCATCGAAAGTTGTTGGGCGATGCGCTCTGCATCCGTCCGGCTGCGGCGCATGCACTCGGCGGACAGGGCCTGTTCGATCGCGTGTGCCAAACGAGCCGGGTCGTCGGGTTCATCGACGATCTGACCGTGCGTGCCCGGCGTCATCACCTCGGCGGCGCCGTTCCAGCGCGTTGTGACCGCGGGAATACCCAGGGCCAGCGCTTCCAGCACGACGCGGCTGCACGGGTCATACCAGGTCGGGTGCAGCAGCGCGTCGGCGGCGGCGATGATCTGCCGCGCATCGCCGCGTGGCCCCAGCCAGCGGACGCGCTCAGCCACGCGCCTGCGCTGCGCCAGTCGCTGATAGGGCCCGGCGGCGCCGCGGCCTGCGACCAGCAGCGTCCAGGGAGTCCCGCAAGGCGCGGGCCGCTGGGCCAGTGCCTCGATCAGACAGCGGAGCCCCTTGAGCTTGAAGTTGTGCGCCAGAAACACGCCGAGCCGGGCGTGTTCCGCCAGACCAAGCTGGTGTCGCAGCGACGCCCGCGCGTCCAGCCGCTCGGCTTCACCTATCTGCGCGACGTCAACCCCGTTGAACACCACCTGCAAGCGTATCGGCGGCAAAGCCGGTGCCAACGAGAGCACCTGTTGAGCGACGTAGCGCGAGACGGCGGCGACGAACGGTGGGTCGGCGCTGTTCAGCAACTCGTGCTCGACCCGCCGCAGGGCGCGCTGGCGACGGTTGAATCGTCGCCCCAGCCGGCTGAGCATTCGCGGCAACCCGCGGCGGGTGGCGTGCAGACCGCGCTCGACCGTCTCCGCGATCGTGCCGCCGCGCGGCTGGTAGACGTTGCAGCAGCGGCAGACGCTGATGGCGTGCACGATCTCAAAGTCGCCGGCAGCGCAGAGCCGATCCGCTTGCTCGATGAACGCCAGCGTGCGGCGGCGTTTGGTGACGCCGAGCGCACTCAGGCAGCGGACTTCGAAAGGAGCGCCGGCGGGCGGCGCGGTGCGGCCGGAGCAGACGACCGTCACGCGCGCTCCGCAACGGGACAGCGCCGCGGCCAGCTCCAGCGTCGAGGTTTCGGCGCCGCCGCGCCGCGGATCAAGACCCTCCTGAACCAGTGCGACCTTCATCCGGGTTGGCTCTTGCGCGCGATCCGCCGCAGGATGCGGTCGCTCTTGCGGACGACGCGGGCGGCGTAGTAGCGGGTGCGCGCCGCATGGGGCTGAAGCCCGAGATAGGTCCGCAGAAACCGCAAGCGGTCGCTGCGCGAGGCGCCCGCCTGCCGGGCGGCGCTGTCCAGTTGAGACAGGTCCTTGATCAGCCAGCGCGCGCGGCGCAATCGCGGCCGCAGCACGCGCGCCAGGTCGATCAGGGCGAATCGCGGCGCACCACGGTGCGCATCGATCTCGACGAAGATGTGGCAGAGATAGAGGTCGCGATGGCACAGGCCGGTCCCGTGAAACGCCGCGACGAATCGCGCCAGCCGTCGAATGAACTCCTGCCGGCCGGGGGGCAGCACGAGCGGATGCCGCTCGGCCGATAGCCGCCGCCAGCAGCGATCCAGCGGCTCGCCGCTGACGGCTTCGAAGACCACGGCGCTGCGGTGTTCGAGCGGCCCGCGCATTTCCTCGGCGAAGGCCACCGCTCGCACCGCCGGCACGTGTGCCGCGCGCAGTTGTCGGGAGCGCTCAAATTCCCAGCGGGCGGTGCTGCCGGCGGCCGATTGCCGCAGCCAGCGATCGAGCTGACGTCGCCAGGGCGTCCGCGCATAGCGTTTGACGTAGAGGTCAGCGACGTGCCAATCGCCCGGCGGCCGCCAGAACCAGCGTTCGCGCCCGTGGAGGCCGGGCTTGCACAACGGGGTCCATTCCCCCGGCAGGCCCGCGGCGGGCGGCGACTGCTCGAGCAGGCGCTGCGGCGAAGCGCCATCGCAAAGCCGCGTGCGCCACTCGGCCAGGATGTCGCCGGCTTGTTTCAAGCACTGGCTCCGATCTGGGCATCAGGCGGTCTGCGCCGCTGCCCGGCCTGCTCCAGCTCCAGGCGCCGATCCCAGGTGTCGAACAGGTCGTTCATGCGCACGCGCTTCTGCTCATGCGCGCGCCACTGGCGCGATAACGCGCTCACTCGGCGAATCAGGCCAGCCAGCGCCACGTCCTGACCGCGCGCCCGGCGATACTCCTTCAGGAACCGTAGGGCCGCGGTGCGCGGGACAAATCCCTCGGCGGACACGGCGAGCTGTGCCAGGTCGGCTTCGCACGAGCAGCGCCGCAGCAACCGTGCGGCGAAAGAGGGTTTGGGCCGTGCGTCGAGAAAGAAGAACTCCGGCTCGCCCAGCGGCTCCGTGCGAATCACGATGTTGCGCCAGAAGAGCTGGCCGTGACGCAAGCCGCGGGCGTGCATCTGCGCGACCTGTCGCGCCAGCCGCAGCAGCGCCGCCGCGCGCATCGGCTCCGCCAGCCGCTCCCGTCCGCACTGGACGTCGCGCGCGAACGTCGTCAGGTTGCGCGCCTGCGGGACCGCCTCGGTGATCAGAAAGCAGGCCGACAGGACCGGGCCGATTCGCCGCGCGCCCCACGCGACCGGACGCACGGCGCTCACGCCGATCCGTCGCATGTCCGCCAGCATGGCGTATTCGGCGGCGGCCCGATTCATCCCGAACAACGTCCCGCGCAGCATGCCGCGCAGGCGATTTCGCCAGCGCGGATAGAAATAGCGTTTCAGATAGAAGCCCGGGCAGCAGTCGCACCCGGCGACAAAGAGAGTGTCGGTCGTGCGGCTCCAGGCCGCGACGCGCCCTTCCACGCGGCCAAGCGCGTTGTCCACCGAGTCCAGACCGCAGCGCCGCAGGGCCTGCTGATACGCGGGATCCACGCGGAGGCAATCGCGGAAGCTCAGACGCATGCGCCCACCTCCGGGTGAATCCCCGGCGCGTCCGCTTGAGAGCCGGACAGCGCCTGAGCCGCCTGCACGACCTGTTCGGCGGTGATCAGCTTCATGCAGCGGTGATCCAGCGGGCAGCGCCGCAGTTGGCACGGTCCACATTCCACCTGGGCCTGCAAGCGCCGCTCGCCGGAATAGCCCGTGTCCGTCCAGGCCTGATGCGTGGGGCCGAAGATCGTAACGGTCGGCACGCGGAAGGCGATCGCGATGTGCCGGGGGCCGCTGTCGTTGGCGATCATCAGGGCCGCCGCGCGAACGAGCACCTTAAGCGTTCCCAGCGTGGTAAACGGATCGTCACAGCAGACGACGGCGCGCGTCGCAAGCCCCGCGATCTTGCGCATGAGCGCCCGCTCACCGGGCGCTCCAACCAGCACGGGCAGCAGGCCAGTCCGACTCGAAAGCTCGTCACAAACCTGCGCGAAGCGCTCCGGCAGCCAGCACTTGGCCTCGCCGAACGCCGCCCCGGCACTCACGACCGCATAGCGCCCGGAAATCAGTCCGTATCGCGACAGCAGCGCCCGCCCCTCGTCCTCCTGACGGGGCGTGATCCCCAGGCGGGGTTGCAGGTCGCTGACCGCGCAGCCGAGGTGATTGACGATCTGCGCATAGGATCTCGACACCGGTGCGGGCACGAAGCGTCCCGCCGCGCGCAGCGTGGGCAGCGGGTCGGTCAGCAGCCAACGCCGGCCGTCGCGCTCGAACCCGATGCGCCGCGGAATCCGCGCCAACCAGGCCAGCAGAGCGGAGCGAAACGAGTGCGTCAGCAGCAGCGCACAGTCGAACGCCTCGCTCCGCAAGCTCCCGGCAAACGTGAGAAAATCAAGGCCGGCGCGCATCCCGCGTGAGGCGGGCCAGTGCAGCTCGCGGTCATGCCAGTCACCTCCCTGAATCAGCTCGCTGAGGTGCGGTCGTAGCAGCGCCGTAATGCTGGCGGCGCGATAACGGGCGCGCACCCCTAATAGCGCCGGCGTCGCCAGCGTGACGTCGCCGACCCAGTTGGGAAGCACGATCAGGATGCGGCGAGGCTCGTTCGCTTCGGCTTCCAACCGCATGCGCGGTAGTTTACTGTGCGCCCGGCAGGTCTGAAACCCTCGCCAGCGCCCCGGGGGCCGGACGGTTCACGCGCGCGCCTT
>CAYOHG010000228.1:0-5846 GCA_964403685.1 uncultured Planctomycetales bacterium | reverse complement strand
CTGGGACAGGAACTGGCCGGCCGCGGCCGAGCCGCGCGTATCATCCCCCTGCGTGCGGCCAAGCGACTCCAGCGCGGAGCGCTGCCGCAACGTCCGTGCGGGCGCGCCGGCTGCGCTGCTGAGTGTCGGGCCGGCCATGCTGTTTAGCGCCGGGATCGCCACGTCACATCACTCCACGTAGATCAGCCGGGCGCGCAGCGCACCGCTCTGATGCAGATGCTCCACGGCACTGATGACTTCGTCGGGCGCAAGCTGCAACCGCGCCAGCATGTCCATCAACTGTTGGAACTCGATCGCCCCATCGTTTGTGCCCGCCGCTGGCGCCGAACTCGGAGCGGCGGCTACGCCCGTGTTACCGATCGATAGCGCTCCGGTCCCCGGCAGGTGCAGAATCGTCGGTGCGATCGTCACCAGTCCGCGGAATGAGACCTTCTGCGTCGTGCGGTTGATCGTCACCAGGGCCGGCTCATGCGGCGTGACGAACAGCGGCGTTTGCAGCACGCGGCTGATGAATTCGGCCGGGTCGTTGAGCTCGTAGTCCGGGATGCGGATGCGCACGTTGCGCGGATCCAGTGCGACCGCCGGCCCCTGCGCCGCCACGAGCTGCCGGGTGGACTGGCTGCGTCCCGCGGCGCGCTCCGCGGGGTTGGATAGCTCCAGGTTGATCGAGCGGGCGATGACCTCCGCCCATTGATAGCCGGCGCGCGCTTCGTCAAGTACGAGCCAGATGCAGCCGTCCTCCAGGAAGTTGTAGAACAGGTCTTCCTCGATCGTCGCGCCCTGCCGGATGATGCCGCGCCGCATGCTTTCGGCGTCGGGCAGATCGATGCGCCCGCCGGCCAGTGCCAGTACGTCGTCGATCGCCAGCGTCGATTCCTGGAGCGGCGTGGTCAGCAACTGGCCACCTTTCAGGCTCGCGGCGGGGCCGATCGCGGACACCACCACGTCCACCTGCTGACCCTCGCGCCCGCCGAACTCGGGAATCGTCGCTTCGACCGTAACGATGGCGACGTTCTTATTGTTCTTCAGCTCCAATCCGTCGAGGATCGGCTGGTGATAGCGCTTGTGAAGCGACATCAGCGCGCGGATGGTGGCGGCCGAGGAGGGGCCATCGCCGGTTCCGTTCAGCCCTACCACCAGGCCGAATCCGAAAAGCCGGTTGGTGCGTTGCCCTTGCAGGCGTGCGACGTCCTGAACGCGCTCCGTGGCCTGAACCAGTCCGCTCAGGACGCCCAGGAACAGCACGCCCGCGGCCCACCTGGATACCGTGAAACTCGCGGGTCTTCGCATGTCGCGCCTCCGTGCGTTCATCCGGATCGCCCGTGTTCGAACGGCCGAGGCCGTTGCACTCGCCGCACCCGTAGCCGCGCATTCGCGGCGAGCGCTTCGCACTGATATCCGACCCTAGAACGGCCGCAGCAGATCGACCGCCTTCATCAGCCAGCCGCGGCGAGCGGCGTCGCGCGCGGGTCCGGTGTGTTCGGTGACGACCTCCGCGTCGGCCAGTTGCGTGCTGAGGACCGTGTTCTGCGCGGTCACGTCCTCGGTCCGGCACGTGCCGGTGAGCGTCATCACCTGCACGTCCTCATCGTTCTTGATTCGCTTGCGCGCTTCGAGCACGAGCGTCCCGTTCGGCCGCACGTCGATGACTGTCGCCGTGATGCGCAGGGTGAGCGTGTCGCTGCGATCAACCTTGCCTTCACCGTCGTACTTGTTGTTGAACTCGAAATCGAAGCCGGGTGTGCCGTTGGGAAACGTCTGCGGCACGAGCCGGTCGTGCAGGTCGAGCCGGAACCACTTCTTCAGCTCCGCGTCGATCTGCCACTGTTTCTCGGATTCGAGCTTCGAATCGCTCGTGGATTTCTTGTCCTCGCGCACGATCACGGTGACCAGATCGTGCACCTGCATTTTCCGCGGCGGCGGCACCTCGACTGCGATCGGCGAAATCGCCAGCAGCACCGGGTTGACCGTGTCCGGCGAGGGCAGCACAGCCGGCCCGGGGCTACCCAGGATGACGTCGTTTTGCGCGGCCGGTTGCGAAGTTGGCGGCGGCGTGTGCCCGAGCATCTGCCGGCCGCGCTTCGCCAGGGAATTCGTCTGAGCGCTGGTCAGACCGCTGGCGACCAGCCCGATCGCCGCACCCGCCAGCCAGCGCCGCACCTGGACCGTTCGCATCGCGCTTACTCCTCGGTGAGCCGCACAGCGGCCAGCCCGGTCACCACGCCTCGCACGACGCGCTTGCTGTTGCGCGTGTCGCCCAGGCGGACGCGGACCGTCTCGCCGAATCCGCCGCTGTCCAGCGCCGTGCCGGAAAGCCGCACGTACACGTTGTTCCCGCCCACGACGGTCACCGGCCGCGAGCGCAGCACAAGATCCGTCTGCTTGAGATCGCCCCGCCGCAGCATCTGGCCCGCCGGGATGAATTTCTGCACCACCTGCCCGATCAACTCGTCGGGGCTGCTGTAACCCAGCTCGGCGTCGTCGCTGAACAGATGGGTGGCGAAATCCAGCGCCTCACGCTTGACGCAACTACCCGCATTCAGCGGCTTGGCGGCCACGATCACGGGCCGCAGCAGCCGCACGTTGGCGACGAGCACGACGCTGCGCTGCCGCTGGCCGTCGCGATTGATCGCGACGCTGAATTCGCGCAGTCCGAGCCGCTGCCCGCCGCGCGGCTTGATGTGAAACTCAAAGGGCGGATTGGTCAGCCGCAGAAACTCGGCCCCGGCGCGCTCGAAATCGATCTGCACCTCGCCGCCGGAATCGGCCAGCGTCCCGCGCACGATCTGCTCGATCGCCTCGGCCAGGCTCTGCGTGCCATCGCCGGATCGGGCCTTGCGCGGCGGATTCGCCGGCTCGATCGGTGAGGCGTGGCCGGACAGCGCAACCGAAGGCTCGGTTTGCACCGTCGCGCCGCTCGGCTGCACGCTGACGTGGCAGCGCAGCGCTCCGCTGACCAGTACGCGCGCCAGGTTGACGTCGAGCCCCTCCAGCCGCTGCACAACCTGCGCGTGCGTGACCTCGACGCTCGGCCCTTCGATGCCGCGCAGCAGCGTTTCCTCCGCCAGCAACTCCTGTAACGACTCGTCGGCTCCCGCCAGGCTCAGCACGTCGGAGAACTGAATGACGTCGCCGCTGACCGCGGCGCTGCTTCGCAGTACGAGTCGGCTGACGCGGCCGGGCTCCGTCATCGGCTCGGCCGCCGCCGCGCACCACACCCCGACCAGGCTCAGCCAGATCGTCAGGCACATTCGGCCACGCATGCTCGGGTTCCTCCCTTGCCTCGACGCGCGCCTCCGCGCCGTCGCCGGTTTCATCTGCCCTACCGCCGCAGGTTCGCCACGACTTGCAGCGCCTCGTCGGCGGTCTCGATCGACTGCGAATTCATCTGAAAGACGCGCTGGGCTTTGATCAACTCGACCAGCTCGGTGACCGCCTCGGTCGTGCTGAGCTCCAGCGTCGCCGGCAGCAGCGTGCCGAAGCCGTCTTCGCCCGGGTTGCCGGTCTCGGCTTCGCCGGTCGAGCCGCTTTGCAGGAAGATGTTCGATCCGAACTGCACCAGGCCCGACGAGTTTGCAAAGCGCGCCAGCTCGATGCGGCCGGCGATCTGCGGCTGTCCATCCTGGATGTAGCTCACGTCGCCGTTCGGTCCGATCGAGATGGCCGTGTCCGGGACTTCGACCGGTATGTTGATCGCCGGCTCCATTCGGTAGCCGATGCTGTTGCCCAGCACGAGGTCACCTTCGGAATTGCGGACGAAATTGCCGGCCCGCGTGTAGCCGATCTGCCCGTCGCCCAGGTCCACCTGAAAGAACCCGTCGCCGTTGATCATCGCATCCAGGTTGATGCCGGTCTGCATGGGCGAACCCTGGCGGAAGAGCAGTTGCGTGTTGCTGACCGCCACGCCCAGCCCGATCTGCTGCCCCAGCGGCGCGCTGAGACTGTCGGCCGTCTGGACGCCCGGCTGCGCGCGAATCTGGTAGAGCAGGTCCTGGAAGTTGATGCGCGAGGACTTGTAGCCGATCGTCTCCGCGTTGGCGATGTTGTTGGCGATCACGTCGATCTTGGTCGACAGCGCCTGCATTCCGGTCGCGGCGGTGTGAAGCGCGGTTATGGCCATGTTGTCCTGCCTCTGGCGGTTACGTGAGCGTCGAAATCAGCCGGCCGGCGGTCTGATCCTGAAGCGTGACCATCTGGGCGTTGAACTGATACGCGTGGCCGGCCTCGATCATCGCCACCATTTCCTGAACCGGCTGCACGCCGGACGACTCGACGTGTCCGGCCAGCACATCGGCTTCCGCAAGCCGCAAGCGGGTCGCCCCCGCGTCGAAACGTGCCGCGCCGAGCTTGCGCAGCGCCAAGTAGTCCTCCGGCTCCACCACCGCCAGCCGGGCGACGCGCGTTCCGTTCTGCGCGACCCAGCCGTCGGCGTCGATCGAAATCGGCCCGCGCCTTGGGTTCACGCGAATCTCGCCGCCGCCGGCGCTCAGCACTGCCGCGCCGTCGCTGGCCGCCACCAGTCGGCCGTTTTCGTCGAGCCGCATGCGGCCGTCGCGCGTCAGCAGCTCGCGGTCGTTGCTTCGCACCTTCAGAAAGCCCGGACCGGCCAGCGCCACATCCTCGGGCTGGTCGGTCTTGACGAAAGCACCTTCGCTGTAGTCGGTTTCGGTTTGCCCAAGCCAAAGTCCGCCGCTGAGCCCGTCGAGCAGAGCCTGACTCGCCGCATCGCGTACGCCGGCCGCGCTGGCCGGCAGGCGCTCGGCGAAGACCGCCATGTCTCGCTTGAATCCGACGGTCTCAGCGTTCGCGATGTTGTTGGCGATCACGTCCTGGCGGTGCTCGTTGACGAGCATGCCGGCGACCGAGTGGTACAGGCCGTAGATCATGGCCGGGCCTCCGGCTCGTCCGTCGGCGCGAGCGCCGAAAGGCACACTTCGCGCATCGCCAGGTCGCGCTCGCACAGGCGAGACGCCAGCGTCGCAATCTGTGCCCCGAGCTGCCCCCAGTCCCGCACGGCCGTGCATTCGATCCAGCCCTCACGCGACTCGCTCGGGGCGACGGCAGCGGGCGGCCCGCCGCAGCGCAGCCGTGACTTGTTGCGCGCTGAAACCGCATACTGCGGGTAGCGATCACGCATGGGCCTGCCCTCCGGGCATGGTGCGGCTCCTGGACTCGGCACGATTCCCCGTGCCGGACCACCTGCAAGGCAGGCGGCGTGCCAGTCAGCGTCGCACATCGCGAGCGACGCTCCAGCGCGCGTGCAACCCGCGCCGTGAACGGCGCTTAGCGCACCAGATTCGCGACCACTGGGATTCGGAGATACTCGCCGCCGCCACCGGCGAGCGCGCAACGCACGCGCAGCGGCGGCAACCGTTGCCTCCCGCGCGTGGAACAACGGCGATCGTGAGAAAGTGAAGACGGGCACACCGGCGACTCGCGCCAACGTCGCATCAGGCTCGTGCCGGGCACAGCCCGCGAGGTAACAGCGGCTGCGGGCCGATTCGAAAACCTGCAATCGACCGGCTCGAAGCGAAAGCGGCGCGGTCCCAGAGATAGGCGCTTAATCGCGCGCGGCTACCGCCGCATCGCCCTCGCGCAACGGCTGCGCCGCGGGCACGACCACCTCTGTCACCTCCGCGACCACGACATCGCGTCCGCTGAACCGCTGCACGATTCGGGCGCGCGCCACCGTCTCGCCGCCGCGCTGAATCAGGCACCGCATGCCCGCATAGGCGTGCGATAGGTCCAGCGTGGCCAGTTGCGTGTCCGGGTCGTACAGCCGCACGCGGCCAGGCGCCGCCGGTCGCTGCTCCAGCGCCCGGCAGCGCTTCAGCGCCGCTTCCAGG
>CAYOHG010000227.1:0-5879 GCA_964403685.1 uncultured Planctomycetales bacterium | reverse complement strand
TCGTTCGCCCCGAGGCGGACCGCCGCCGGCGCGGCCCCGCCGCTGTGGCGTTACGGCGCTGTGGCGACCGCTGGGGGTGCGGGTTCCGCCGGCGTGGCGCCGTTCGGTTCAACCAGGAAGTAGCCCATCATTTCCAGGTGCAGCGCCGAGCAGAATTCGGTGCAGTACCAGGCGTACGTGCCGGCGTTGACGGCTTCGAACTCGAACTGGGCGAATTCGCCGGGTTCGAGGCTGAGGGCGACGTTGTAGCCCGGCAGCGTGAAGCCGTGCGTCGCGTCCTCGGTTCGCTCGATGTTGGTGATCTTCCAGGTAACGTGATCGCCTTGCTTGACCTGCACGTGCTCGGGAGTGAAGTGGCTGCGCGACGCGGTCATGTAGATCGTGACCTTGTTGCCGTCACGCTCGACTTTCTCCTGTCCGGCCTTCGGTGCGGTCGCCTCGACCGCCTGCTTGTGCGGGTCCCAGCCGATCTCGGGATAGACCGTCCACGGCTTGAGCTTGTCGGCCTTGATCATCTGGGCGTAGTGCGGTTCGCCGACGCCCAGCGGCATGTCGTAGATGACCTGCATCTTGTCGCCGCCCTGGCTGATGTCGATCAGTTGCAGGTTCTGCGGATAGAGCGGTCCGGGGTGCAGGAAGCGATCGATGGACCACTTGTTCAGCGCGACGAGGTACTTGCCGTCGGGGTTGGTGACATCGCCTTCGGCGCTGGAGATGTGACCGATGTTGTACTGCACCGGCAGCTTCTTCACCATCGTCCAGGCCGGCTCGGAGTGCAGCGGCTGGTATTGTCCACCGAGCGTCCAGCGCGCCACCGCGCTGTCCAGAAACAGCGACGTATAGGCATAGCCCTTTTCGTCGAACTGGGTATGCAGCGGCCCGAGACCCAGTTCCACCTGCGCTTCCTTGACCGCGTCATAGTCCAGCACCGGAACGCCGTAGGGGTCCGGCTGCCACTTCTTGTCGGCGATGGCCTGCTTGATTTTGGCGATGCTGTAGACACTGACGTGCGGGTCTAGCTTGCCGCCGACGACGATGAAGTCGCCCTTGGGGGAGATATCCACACCATGCGGGCTCTTGGGTTCGGGCGCGAAGAAGAGCACGCCTTCGTCGATCAGGGTCTGAAGGCTGAGAATGGCGAAGTCCTTGACCTTGTCGGCCCTGCCGGCCTTGAATAGCTCTTCAGCCTTCTTCCAGTTGATGATGTGCAGGTAGTCGTTGTCGCGCTGGCTGACGCCGGCCTCGAAGGGCGGGCTCTTGCCATCGACATTACCGGTCGCCAGCTCGGTGTTGATCGAGTTGCCGAAGCACCAGCCGTCGGAGTCGAATTTGCCGCAGTCGAACAGATCCTGCCAATAAGGCGGCAACTCGAGCGCGAATGACTGGCTTTCGTCGATACGGCCCTTGGCGCGATCGAACTTCCAGAACGTCACGAAGCCCCGATAGTTCTCTTTGTACTGCTCGATCGGAGCATACTCCCAGCCCTTTGGTGTGCCGTACTGACCGCCCTCAACGACGTACTCGGTGTTGGGCGTCACAAAGCAGCCGCCGTGATCGCTGATCGCGACCGGGTTCTTGACGATCTGCTTGGTCTCGAAGTCGCGCAGGTCGATGACCGCGACGCGCGAGTTGCTCTTGTCGCCGATGAAGAGAAACTGGCCGTCGTAGTCGGCGTTGGTCTCGCTGATGCCGGGGTGGTGGGTGTCGGCACAGCGATTGGCGATGCCGTTCACGTTGCCGCCATCGAGAATCTCCTCGCCGGTGCCGAAGCCGTAGCCCTGCCAGGGTTCCGGCACAAAGACCGCGATCGACCGCAGCAGCCGCATCGACGGCACGCCGATGACAAAAACCTGCCCGCTGTGTCCACCCGAGGCGAACAGCACGTAATCGTCCAGCTTGCCGCTGGGCATGTAGGTTTTCAGAGCGGCGGTGACGTCATCCGGCGTCAGGCCGCGCTCCCGGGCGATCTGGTCGGCGGCGCTGGCGCCGGGGCCGGCCGCCGTGGGCTGGGCGGTGACGGTGGGAGCGGCCCCGCCGTTCTCGTCGCTTTCGTTCATTCCGCGTTCGCATCCCGCCAGCAGCGCGGCGAGCGCGACCAGGTACAGGTGCTTCCAGGGATTCATCGGAGTTTTCCTTTCCGAGGGAAACGAGTGGGGGTCGGCCGGCCATTGGCCGTACCCGGATGGTCCGAGGGTTGCGGGGGGACAGTTCGCGGGCCCGCTGGCAGCTCGCCCGCGCCGTCGCCGCCGGGTGGGTTGAGCTTGCAGAACAGCCCCGAATCGCCCGATTCTTCCAGCAACTGAGCCAGCGAGCAGGCACCCAAGGCGCGCTCGATGTGCTCCAGAGCGCTATCGAGCCGGGCATGCAGGGGGCACAGCCCGTCACGATGCTCCGGGCGCTTGAGCGGGCAGGTTCGGATTCGCTGAAAGGGATCGACGGCGGCGAGAACGGCCAGCAGGGAGATGGTGGCCGGGTCGGCGTTCAGCTCGAATCCGCCGCCGGGACCGGGTTGAGCGCGGACCAGCCCGGCGCGCCCGAGGGATTGCAGGACTTTGGCGAGATAATTCGCCGGCACGGCGGTTTCTTCGGCGATCTGCTGGACGGGGGCGGGTCGGCCGGGGCGATTGGCCAGCCAGAGGGCGGCCCGGACGGCGTACTCGGCGGTGCGGGAGATCATGCCCGACTCCAGAGATATCGCGATATCGATATCCTGATATAAGTTTGTCGGTGTTTGGTCCCGCCGTCAAGAGGCTGTGGATAGTTTTGTCCAGAAATTCGGGCCGACGCCTCGCCGGGCTCATACGCCCAAACGCCCCGACGGCGTCACGGTCCGCGCTCGCGCCGGCCGAGGCTTGCCACCCGCCCGCAGTGGTGGATAATCATGTCCAGAGCATCCAGGCCCCACCCCAAGCGGAGCGCCGCTTGAATCTGATCCCCGCCGACGCGACCCCCACTGCCGAACTCCGCGCCGAACACCGCGTCATCGAGCGCGTCCTGGGCGTGCTCGAGCGACTGCTCGCCCAGCCCCTGGAGTCCGCCCCGGCGGTGACGGCCGCCTTGCGCGACTGCGTGCGCTTCTTCCGGCTGTTCGCCGACGCCTGCCACCACGGCAAGGAGGAGGACATGCTCTTTCCGGCCTTGGAGTCAGCCGGCATCCCGCGCGATGGCGGACCGATCGGCGTGATGCTGCATGAGCACCGCCTGGGTCGTCAGTACGTCGCGCGGATGGCGGCGGAGCTGGACGGTCTGGAGGCTGGCGACGCCGGGGCGCGCGAGCGATTCGTCGCCGCCGCGCGTGCCTACATCGACCTGCTGAGCGCGCACATCTACAAGGAAGACAACGTGCTATTCGCGATGGGCGAGCGCGTCACGCCGCCGGCGGCCCAGTCGCAGCTCGCCGGGGAATTCTGTCAGTTCCGCTGCCGGGCGTTCGAGGGCTGCACCCGCGAGCAGTTGGCGCAACTGGCCGAGCAGTTGACGCAGCGCTGGGGTTAGAATTCTCGTCGGATGCGCCTGCGGTTGCCTCGCTTTCGGGCCCCGCGAAGCGCCGCCGCCTTCACCTTGGGCAGGGGGATGCCGCGATGTCCCGACCGTTGTTCGACCCTCGCTCGCCGGGCCAGGCCCGCCTGACCGAGCTGATCGCTCCTCAGGCCGCGACCATCATCAGCCGGACGCTGCTGCAGGTGCCCACGGGCAAGCAGGTGCTCTTCGCGATGGGAGCCGGCCAGGAGCTCAGCGAACATCGCAGCCCGTTTGTGGCGACGATTCACGTCCTCGACGGCGAGCTGCACGTCACGCTCGCCGGACACGCGCACGAGCTGCGCGGAGAAGACTGGTTGCTGATGCCGGCGGATATGCCGCACGCCCTGCGGGCCGACACGGACGTTCGCTTCCTATTGACGATGCTGCGGCCGGGGGATTCGCCCGGCCAGGCCTGATCGGACCTGCATCGGGGTCACTCGCGCTGGGGGCCGCCTCTGACAGGCGGCTGCTTCCAGGGTCAGGCTGGGGCGGTCCGCCCCGCTGTCCCGCCGGCGGTAGCCTGCGACAATATTCACCAGGAGCGCCGGTATCGATGAATCCGAACCTGGGAAAGGAGCCACGGGATCCGCGCGTGGTTTTTGAGATTCTCGCGCGCGAGCACTGCGACATGCTGACTTCGTTCGTGTCCGCCTGCCTGCCGCGCGGCGTGCCCATCGAGGACATCGTGCAGGAGACCCTGGTGACCGCCTGGCGCAAGCTCGACGAATTCGATATCAGCCAGCCGTTCGGGCCCTGGCTGCGCGGCATTGCCTGGCGAATCCTGCGGGCCGAGCGGCGGATGGCCGCCCGGCGGCTGCGGCTGCTCAATGGATATGTTCAGGAGCGCATCGAGCAGCAAATGGCGTGTATCGAACGGCAGCGGGGCGATTCCTGGCAAGAGAAGTTCGACCGCCTGCATGACTGCATCGAGGATCTGCCCGGCGATCTGCGCGACATCCTGCGCCCGTATTACTGGGCCGACGAACCACTGGCGGGCATCGCCCAGCGGCTGAACCTGGCATACGAAACGGTCAAGAAACGGTTGCAGCGCGCCCGGGCGCTGCTGGCCGGTTGCCTTCAGTCCCACGCGGTCCTGGCTTCGGGAGCAGACGCATGAGCACGCAGCCATCGGCCGATCGCGACATCCTGCGACTGTCCTCCGAGCTGCTCGACCTGGCCGAGCCTCAGGCCGGCCAGAATACGGAATTGTCGCGTGGCCAGCAGGATGAGCTGGCGGACCTGTTAGTTGTGGATGCACTGCTGCGCGAATCGGCCGTTCGCGATCGCGGCGAACTCGCCGCACGACGGGAGCGGATTCTCGCGGGGGTGCACCAGTCGATCGGGTTCGTGCGGCTTGGTCGGTCGCTCGGGCCGCCGCGGCGCGCCAAGCGGCCGTGGCTGGCCGGTGGCGTTGCCGCCGCCGCCGCGCTGGCGTTTTTCCTGATGTTGCTGGTGCCCTCGCCGGCGAGTCGGGCGTATGCGGCGCTGGCGCGCAGCCTGGCCGCGGCGCGCGAGCCGATCGACCGGCAGTACTCCCTGCGGATCGAACTCGTCCCGCGTCTGCTGGGCGAGCGGGTCATCGTGGGCGACGTGAGCGTGCGTGGCCAGGCCCGCTTTGTGGCCCACGTGCGGGCCAACGACGCCCCCGACGCGATCGGGCTGTCGATGGGCTTTGATGGCCGCGAGTTGTGGACTTCGCCGCCCGCAAGGCTGCTGCGGGGGCTGACTCTTCGTCGACTGATGGTGCTGGATGAGGCCGGTGCGGAGCCGCCGCACGAGCTGCTGGACATCGGCCGCGCCTTGGAGCGTCTGCACATGTTCGACTATTCCGTCGAGCTGCTGCCCGAAGAGCCGCTGCTCGAGCGGGGCGACCAGCTCGCGACGCGCCTGCTGGCGATCTACCACGGTTCAGCCCCGTTGCGGCCGCGCCGGGTCGAAATCTGGTCCGATCCGCAGACCGGCGTGATCTGGAAGCTGATTGAGTCTTGGCCGGACGACAGCGTCGCGCCGCTGCGGCGGGTCGAGTTGCTCTTTCAGGGCGCGACGCCGCAGGATGACTCCATCTACGAGCGGCCGGGGGAGGAATGACGACCTGACGTGATACCAACGCGCGACGGGCGCATAGCTCCGAGGTTCAGTGGACGGTTCCTTTCGCGCGCCGATCTGGACGAGCGCCGTATCGGTGTGGCCGCCTCAGTGCCGCCGCTGCGTGGGAGCCGCCTCCGTATCGGTATCTCAATGTCGCCGCCTCGGTGACAGTACCTGGGTGTTGCTGCCTCGATGTCGCGGCTTTGGGCAGCCGCCTCCGTATCGGTATCTCAATGTCGCCGCCTCGATGTCCCGGCTTCGGGCAGCCG
>CAYOHG010000226.1:0-5912 GCA_964403685.1 uncultured Planctomycetales bacterium | reverse complement strand
CGCGGGCGCCGGCCTCGACCGACTTCCAGAACACGTGCGTCGTGCCTTTGGGGATGACCGCCAGCCGCGTGCTGGCGGCGCCCTTCTCGCCATTGGCGCTCCCAGCTCCCGCAGCCGATGGTGGTGCATCAGCGGATTTCGGAACGGGCGCAGCCGGCCGCTCGCAGCCGGTTGCCAGGCCAATCACCACGACCAGTAACGTCACGCTCGCGGTCAAACGAATGAACGCCGACATGGAGCCGATCCTTGCGCGGACACCGCGCGATGGGACAGCGTCGAATCACGGTGCTGTATCGATACGGGCCCGCGACGGCGGGCGCACCGATCAACCGCGGAGCGAATATAGGCGCGGCAGCGCCGGGCGTCACCAGCCGTCGTTGGCAAACCCCCAATATCACCCGCGCGGATCGCCGTCAGACCAGGCCGCTGCGGCGACGCATGGCCCATTCAGCCCCCAGGATCGCGACCAGAAGGGTCAGCACGGCCGCCGGACTATGGCCAACAGGCTCGCTGCGAACCTCGCGCTCGACGCGCCGTCGCAAGTCGCGCGCCGCCCACCGCTCAAGTGCCTGCGGCAGCTCATCCAGCCCAAGAAACGCTCCGCCGATTTCCGCCGTGCGCAGGGCGGCGGCTTCGAGCAGGGCCAGATCCTGCGTCGGCGGATCGAATTCCAGCGAGCGATCCAACAGCTCGAAACGCGACTGCGCGCTCAGCCGCTGAATTCCCGGCGGCAGTCCGGCGTCGGCCGCCCGCTGCACCTCGACGCTGAATTCCAGCTCGTAGCCGCCGGCCGCCAGCTCCGCGCCGCGCAGGTCGCGCGGCAGTTCGGCCTGCCACTCACCCGACACTCGTTTCAACGGCACGAGCCAGCCGGCGTCGACCGCCTGCGACGTCGACGAGGAAGCCGGCGATGATTCCGCCGGTGTCGCCCCGTCAGCGGCGGAGGAATCCGCGCTGCCCCGCGCCCCGCCGACTGCCCGGACACGCATCTGCACCGAAACGACGGGCGGCTCGCGTTCGAAGCCGACGACCCCGGCGCGGATGCGGATCGATTGCCGCCCGCGTTGAACGCCGCTCAGCAGGTACTGCCATGCGTCCGTGGCCACCCACGCTGCCGGCCGACGATTGGCCAGCCAGCCGACCGCCTGGCGCCAGAAGCGGGTGTGCGCCCGCGCGCCGTCGTCCGATTGCAGCGCCCACGGCCAGGTTGCGTCCCACGCCGCCACCAGCGTACGCCCGGCCCCGACTTCCGAGGCCACCAGCAGCGGCTCGCTTTCGTTGCCGACCGCGAGCACCACGCCCAACTCGTAGACCTCCCGGAACAGCACGCCGATCGCAAGCGGCGGCGCGGATTCGATCAGTGCCACGAGCGATCCTTGTTCCCGGCCGGCTTCATCGGCCAGCAGCGCGTGCGCCCGCCCGGCCACGGTGATGCGCAAAGGCGACGCGAGCGGCGCAGCCAGTGCAGCGAAATCGACCGGACACACGGCGGCCAACGGGGAGCGCGCCGCCGCGATCGCTGCCAGCGATTCCCCGCCATGCAGCAACAACCCCACTCCCGCGCGACTCACCAGCTCGACGATGTGTCGGGCGGTGGCGACATCGAGAGCGCGGTCGTTCAGCGGTCCGAGCAGCACCACATCGCATCCGGCGTCCAGCCGGTCGCGCAGTCGATCCAGCGCCGTCGCGTCGGGCAGCAGGACGCGCGTCAGCTCATATCGCTTCTCATCGGACAACGCCCGGCTGATGAACCCCAGCTCCGGCCGCGGCCGCGCCTCGATCATGACCACGCGGATGCGATCCTCGCCGACTTCGATCAGAACCGATTGCTCGCTCTCGACGCGTCCGCCGTCCGTGTCTACGCTCAGCCGCAACGCGAGCCGATGCACGCCCCCGGCTGGCGCGGTCAGTATCAAAGGACAGCGGACGCGCTCCTCCGCGCTGGTCAATGGCAGAGTCTGTCGCGCTGCGGGTTCCGTGGCGCCGTCCCAGCGAGCCTCCAGCACAGCGTCGGAACCGGTCAGCGCGCGGACCGTGGCCGCCGCCAGAATCGTCATTCGCTCGCGCGGCCGCACCCGCCCCGGCGGACGCAGCGGCTCCCAGACAATCGGGGGATCACCCCCGCGCCCGGCCGCTGCAACCGCCAGCAATGCGGTCCCTTGCCGCGCCAACGCATCGGCCACCTCCGTTACCCGCTGCGGCACGGCTGCGTTCTCAGCCCCATCGCTGATGAGAATGATTGCCACCGGCGCCGCGCCATCCGCATCGCGCAGGCGGCCGGCGTCCGCGAGACCGGCCGACAGCGCACTCAGCTCGGCGGTGGGGTGAACTGTCCAGCTTGTCAGCGGCTCGCACGTCTCGCCGACGGCGAATCGTCGAACGTCGAAACGCCCCGCGAGCCTGCTCAGTGTCTCCGACTCCTGCTGGAGCAGCGCGTTCACCCGCTCGGCGCGCGGCAGGCCCGATTCTGCAATCGACATGGACCGGGAGGAGTCGTGCAGCACAACCAGCGCCGGCTTGTGCCACTCGGCCACCAGCCCGACCCAGACTGGTCGAAGCAGCAAGGCGACGATCAGCAGCAACGCCGCAAACCGCAGCAGCCGGCCCGCGCGCCGAACGCCGCGCGAAGCCGCACCGGCGGTTTCGCCATACGCAACGTGCGCCGCCAGGGCACATTGGAGCAGAACCGCGATGGCCAGCACCAGCGGCGGGCCGCTGGCACTGTCGGCGGCAACCGCCAGCGCCCCGGCCGCCGACGCGACAACCGCCCCCAGCAGCGCCAGGCCGCGCCGGCCCCGACGCCTCGGAGAGCCCGCCGTGAGCCAGCAGACCTGCGCCGCCAGCAGCCCAACGACCGGCAAGGCTGCCAGCGGAGCCTCGAATCGCAGGTTCGCCAGCATAGGCTTTGACTCCAGCGGGCGCGGCCAAACTACCGTGGGTAAACGTTTGCGCGCCGGTATCCCGGCGAGCGGGGCCCGTCGATCGTCGCCGTGGACTGACGGCACGATAGGAGCCGATGGCTCGCCCGCCAAGTCACGCTTGATCGCCGGTATACTGCCAGATCGCTGATCTTTGCATGATTGGGGTGGATGGATGAGCAACTTCGAACGACATGTGTTCATCTGCGAGAACGAACGCCCGTCCGGTCACCCGCGCGGCTGCTGCTTCAGCGCCGGAGCCAGCGCGGTGCGCGAGGCCTTCAAGGAAGCGCTCAAGCGCCACGGCCTGAACAAGCGCATGCGCGCGAACAAATCCGGCTGCCTCGATCAGTGCGAGCACGGCGTGACCGTGGTCGTATACCCCGAGCAGGTCTGGTACGGTTTCGTCAAACCGGAAGACGTCGACGAGATCGTGCAGAAGCACCTGATTGGCGGCGAGCCGGTGAAGCGGCTGATGCTCGCGCAGGGCTGCGTCAACACGGCGTCGTGCCCGCATAAAGGTCGCGCCGACTAGCCGGAGAATTCTCGTCTCCCCCGCGCGTGCTTAAGCGGCAGCGGCAACCCGGTTTCGATCGGCCGAACCTGCCAATCCGGCGCGCCGCGACAGTGCTCGCGCCGCCCCTGAGTCAACTGTAACTAGTTGTTCTATCAGCGCTTACGCACATTGAACGGGTCGGCCAAACCCTGGCACGAGGTTTGCAATTCCCCTCATCGACCCGTCGCAGGCGCGCGGGAAATGGTGTGGGGACGTGAACGCAAGGAGACCGACGATGCTGGCTGCTCGAATCAATCCGTGGCTCGCCTTTCACGAGTTGCAGCGCGAGGTGGATCGCGTGCTGGACACGATCGGTGTGAGCACACCTCGGACGGCGCTCGCGCGTGCCTTCCCCGCATTGAACATCTGGGACGAAGGCGACGCCCTGCTGGCCGAGGCGGAGCTTCCCGGCTTGAAAAGCGAGGATCTCGAGATACTCGCCCAGGGCAACACGCTCACGCTCAAGGGAACGCGCCGCTCGGCGGACGCCGACAACAGCGTCTATCACCGCCGCGAACGCGAGACCGGCGAGTTCAGCCGCGCCATCTCGTTGCCGGTGGACATCGACGCGGAACACGTCGAGGCCACGCTGCGGGACGGCATCCTAACGTTGCGGCTGCCCAAGGCTGAAGCCGCCAAGCCGCGCAAGGTGACGGTGAACACGAACTAGGCAGCGCACACAGGGGAGACACGACCATGAACGCGACGCTGACTCAGAATGGCTGTCAAAACGAAGATACTCGCGCGATCAACCGTCAGGTGGAGACGTATCTGCCGGCCGTGGACATCGTCGAGGAGCCGGAGCGCCTGCTGCTGCGGGCGGACCTGCCAGGAGTTCGAGCCGAAGACCTCGACGTGGATTTCGAGCGCGGCCGGCTGACGATTCGTGGCCGCGTCACGCCGCGCAATGCGCCGGACGCGCGCCGCTGGCTGCTTTGCGAGTATGGCGTGGGGGACTTTCTGCGCAGCTTCGAGCTGGGGGACGCCATCGACGCCAGCCATATCGAAGCGCAGCTTCGCGATGGCGTATTGACGCTCGTCTTGCCGAAGTCGCAGGAGATTCTGCCACGAAAGATCGCTGTGAGGAGCGAGTAGGTTTTACGAATGCACCCGGGCGGCGGCTAGCGGGAGCTGCCGCCGGCCCCGAAGCACGAAACGTTGCGGTTGCGACTTGCTGCAACGGCGAGTTTTGAAGAAGGAGGTTTGCGATGGCCCTCATCCCTTGGCGTCAGAAACGGGAGATCGAAACCACGTCCGCGCGCGGCGAGTCACCGCTTCACTCGCTGCGTAGTGAGATTGAGACCCTCTTCGACCGATTCGTGCACGATCCCTGGGGACTGCACGGCTGGCCGGCCACGTTCGAGCGGCTCGCTGGTGTCCCACGCATGGACCTGGCGGAGTCCGAAGACCAGTTCACCGTCTCCGTTGAACTGCCCGGTATCGATCCGAAGAACGTCGACATCAACGTCTGCGATTCGGTGCTGACCGTCCGGGGCGAGAAGCAAGCCGAACGCGAAGACAAGCAGCGCAACTACCACTTTGTGGAGCGTCAATTCGGCAGCTTCCAGCGCTCGGTCCAACTGCCGGCTTCCGTCGACCCCGAGAAGGTCGATGCGGCGTACAAGAACGGCGTACTGACGATCACGATCGGCAAGCGCGCTGATGCCAGGCCTCGCAGAATCGCCGTGCGGAGCGATTAGAGCGAGAAACACGCCGCGTACGCGGATTGCCGCGCGGCTCGCCGCCGGAAACGAACCCGCGACCCGCGTGATGGACGGATCCGCGGGTCGCTTCCTTTGATGCCTGGATCGCGTCGCAACCCGCATTCCACGGGCGCCCAAGTGCGGCTGAAGCTACAATCGGCACCGTATGGCCGCGCGAACTGCGGGTACCGACGTAGTCGTCATCGGCGCGGGAATCATCGGCCTGTCCTGCGCCTGGCGTCTGGCCGGCGAGGGCGCCCGCGTCACCCTGCTTGAGCGCGGCGAGTGCGGCCGCGAGGCCTCCTGGGCCGGCGCGGGGATCGTCGACGCCGGCTCACCCACGCGCCGCGACGCGTTTGCCACGCTGCGACGGATCAGCGCCGCTTGCTACCCGTCTTTTGCGCGATGCGTGCAGGAACAGAGCGGGATCGACCCCGAATTCCACGCCTGCGGCAGCCTCGACCTGATCACCGACGACAACCAGGAAGCCGCCGCGCGGCGCGAGTGCGCCGCCAGCGCGCGGTTGAGCGTCTTGGGCGCGGAAGAAGTCGCGACGTGCGAGCCCGCGTTGGCCCCCGTGCAACGCGGGGCCCTGCTCGACCCCGATGCGTATCTTGGCTCCGCCGGGGCGCTCGTCGACCGCGCCCTGGCGCTGTACGAAGCCGAGGACAGCTAGAGCCGATGAGCGGGGGCACGGAGGAGCAGCGGCATGAGCGGGGGATGGAGGTGCGGCGC
>CAYOHG010000225.1:0-5924 GCA_964403685.1 uncultured Planctomycetales bacterium | reverse complement strand
GGATCGAGAGGTCGCCCAGGTCCACGGATTGATCGCCGTTGAGGTCGCCGACGCAGGCGGAAGCCAGCGTGACGACCATGTTGTCGGCCAGGAAGCTCACACCGTAATCCTGGCAGGTCGGCGGCGGCGAGTCGTAGTGAACCACCACCCGATCGAACGGCGTCGGCGAGTCCAGCGTCAGGAATTCGGTCGGCCAGGTTCCCGCGTTGCCTGCGGTGACCGTGTGGGTTGCAACGGTGGCGCCACTCAGGTAGCCGGTTGCCCGCAAGGTTGCCGAGTCATGGCAACCGATTTCCTGAACGCAGTACAGGATCGAGAAGCTCGTGAGCGGAACGGAAAAATCGACGACGAGATCCGCGGGAAAAACCGTATTGGGATAGACACACAGTCCGCCGAAACCGGCCGGTGTGAACCCCAGCGCATCGGCCCGCTGAATCGAGAAGCCTCCACCGGTCGCCGAAAAGTATGCCGTCAGCCCGTCGGAAATGAATTCGATCGGCAACGACGTGCCGATCGGCCCGTCGTCAAAGTCGAAGATGCGGCCGCCGGCGCCGACCGCGAAATTTGCAGTCAGATTGCGGCTGGCGCTGGCGCTGAAGGTGTAGCTGGCCGAGTTGCTGACGGGCGTGCCGTACTCGGTCCAATTCACGAATGAAAACTGCGGATTCGCAACGGCTTCGACGGTAATGCTCGTTCCCTGGTTGTACGTGCCACCGCCGGTGGTGGTGCCGCCGAAGCTGGGCCCGCTGGCGGTCGTGATCGTGTAGGCGGGGACAAAGTTGGCGACCAGGGTACGGTCGGCCGTCACCATGAACTCATACGGGTTGGAAACGCTGACGGGCGTTCCGCTCTCGGTCCAGTTGTTGAAACCCCAGCCGGCGTTGGGGTTGGCCAGCATCGACGCCATCGAGTTGGCCGGGTAGGCGCCCGCGCCCTGGACCGTGCCGGCGCTGGGCGGCGACGCACTGGCGGAAATCGTGTAGGCCGGCGCGTCCGACGCGATCAGCGTGAAGCACAGGTCGCCGGGCGGCGCCTGGTACTGGTGATAGCCGCGCACGTAGCGGAAGTAGCCCCCGTTGCCGCCGCTGCCGGCGGCGAAACCCCACTCGGGAATTCCGTTGTGCCACGCGAGAATGTACACCCAGTACTTGGTGCCCGCCGCAGCCTGAAACGGCGCCGGCAGGGTGAAATGATAGTCGTACATCGCGACCCCGCCGAACGTGCCGGCGTACGTCTGCCCTGCGTTGTCGCCAACCTCGTACTCGACCAGCGGCGGGTTGACGACGTCGGGCTGCGAGCCGGCGGCGATGGAGGGGTAGATGGCCACCGTGAAGTTGACCGCTTGCCCGCCGAAGCTTCCGTTGTAGAGATACCCGCCGCGCCAGTTGATCTCCGTAATCGCCTGAGCGCTGCCGAGAATGAAGCTGTCCCAGGTGTGAATGTCGTAATCGCTGTCGTCTGGGCTCCACCAGGAAGACTGATAGAGCGTACCCGAGCCGTTGTGCGGCTGGCTGTAGGCGACGGCGGCCTGTGCGCGCAGTGTGCAGGCCAGCATCAGGGCGACCGAAAGCGCAGTTTTCATGGTTGTATCTATCTGCCTTGAGTTTATTCCGTCCGAAATCGTGTCTACGCAAAAGTCGGCGCCAGCCCGGTCCTTACGGGCAGGTCGTTCCGAACACAGTTAGCAGGGCTGACAGATCGAGCAAATCGACGTCGCCGTCGCCGTCGAGGTCGCCGTCGTCAAACGGTACGCCGCCAGTGTCGCCGTAACTGACCAGAAGCAAAGCCAGGTCCAGCAGGTCGATCATGCCGTCCTCGTTGAGGTCGGCGTCGCAGCCACCGCCACCGGCCGAGACGGTGAGGGTGGCGGCCAGTGACGTGTTTGAACCGCAGTCGTTGGTGACGACACAGTGGTAGCTGCCGGCGTCCGCGGATTGGGCCGAGGCAATGTTGAAGACTGGCGCCGTAGCGCCGGGTAGCACAGCGTTATTCTTGTACCACTGATACTGCATCCTGATGCCGGACGCCTGCACGCTGAAGGTAACCGGCGTGCCCGGTGCGACCGTCTGGCTGAGCGGCTCTGTTAGAATAGTCGGGGCCGTCGAGCACGCGAGCTCGAGATACCATGAGGCGTAGTTGCCGTCATGAATGCCCCAGCCGCAGAGCGCGGAGCCGTCGGCGCTGATGTCCGCGGTGCGCAGCACCCAGCCGGTGAGATCAACGCCCTGGAGCTGAAGATAGTCGGAAAGGTACTGACCGCCGCCCGCAGGCGTCCAGATCGTGGCGCGGGAATCGCCGCCGGACGAGGATTGCCCGACGATGATGTCGCCATCGTCGGTCAGACCGGCCGCGCTGGCGCTGCTGCCACCGGGCGGCAGGCCGAGGTCTTCCATTCCGCCAGCCGGTGTCCAGCGAAACGCGCGGCCGCTGGTGCCGTCGAGGTTAGCGCTGTAGCCGACCACGATCGAGCCGTCGATATTGATGGCCGACGGCACGGACATATGGACGCCGGGCAGGGTGCCCAGACTGGCGATGTTGAAACTCGCGTCCCACAGGCAGGCGGTTGGTGGCACGAGCGAGGGCGCGTTGTTGTAGCAGTAGCCAGCGATCGTGCTGCCGTCGGAGGAAATCGCCAGCGCGACCGAGTGTGAAGTCCCAGGCAGAAGCTGCGTCAGCGGCTGCATCCCGGTGGCGCTCGTCCAGCGGAACGCGCGCTGCGTTCCGTTGGCGTAGTAACCGTCGCCGACCACCACGGCGCCGTCATACGACGCCCCGAAGGCGAAGGATGGCTGTCCGACCGCCAGCGCCCCAAGGCTCTGCATGCCGGTCGCCTGGGTCCAGCGCATGGCGACGTCATAGGAGGATCCGCTGATGCCCACGACGCACTGGCCGTTGCCGCTCACAAAGTAAGCGGAGGCGTAGGACGCGCCCGCAGCGGTGCCCAGATCAGCCTTGCCCGTCGCGGCGGTCCAGCGCCAGGCGCGCGCCGTTCCGCCGGCGGAGTCGCCCTCGCCTACGACCACGGAGCCATCCACGCTGACGTTGCTGGGCAGCAGGTACGACCCGCCCGGCAACAGGCCCAGGTCGGTAATGGTCTGGGCCGGCAGGTCCGCTGCCCAGGCGCCCAGCGCGAACAAGAACAGGAACCCGCGGCGAACATTCGAGCAATCCGACATCGTGTTGAGCTTGCACATGAAGCTGTTTCCCCACCCCGGAATTGGGCCACGCGGCAAACGTGTGGCAAACCCGGTCTTGGCTGCGTCCGGTCGCCGCAAACCTCGACCGTTTGTTAGCTCAAAGCACTTCCTTGAACGGGTTGCCAACCCGGCCAGCCTGGTCGTACCGGCCGCAAAACCCTCGCTTCTCAGGCGCCGCGCGCGCCTCTTCAGCCGCAGGTCGTCCCGTATTCCGCCAGCAGCATCGAAAGATCCGAAAGCTCCACGTCGCCGTCGCCGTCGATGTCGCCATCGGCATGGGCGGCGCCCGAGGCGGTGCCGAAGTGGATCAGCAGCACCGAAAGATCGTTCAGGTCGATGACTCCGTCTCCGTTGATGTCCTCCGGGCAGTCTGGCGCGATCAGCCCGGCGGTTACGGTGTCCAGGATATAAGCGTAGTTGTCCGGGTCGACATAAGGCGTCTCGATGTCGATGGCGGCGGACGTAACGGCGGCGAAGCGTTCGTCTGCGGCCAGCAAATCCCAGGTGTCGTACGTGTGGACGTTGAGGTCAAAAGGCAGCTCCGCCTCAAAGAAGTCTCCGGTTCCGGCCTGGTACGCTGTCACGATCAGACGCAGACCGGTCGGCGCGCTGAGGCTGCCGGGAGTCTCAATGGCGGTGAACCGCTCAAGGCTGAACGCGTCGCCGTTTGCGTTGATGGAGAGCCAGCGGGGACCGTCGACATACAGCGGCGCGACGGAAAGGCCGCCGGGGTGAATGTCGACGGTGTTCCAGGTATTGATCGAGAGGCCGCCCCAGCGCGAGAACGTGAAGGGCGGGTGGTCTACCCACCAGATGTTCTGCGCGTTGTAGTGCACCTGTGTACCGACCGGGAAGGTAATCAGTTCCGCACTTGTGCTTGCGGTTGGAGCGAAGCCGATCGCCGAGAGGGCCAAACCGATCGCGCTAAAGGGCCGCATGAATGTACGTCCTTCCGAATAATTGGTTCATCCAGTCACGTCTTTCCGAACACTGTCCATACGCGCGTCGTGATTCGCTCTTTTGGCCCGACGCCCCCCTCGGACGCTGAACCGAAGGGCGGGAGGAGGGGAGGGCGGCTATCGTGGGGCACCGCCCTCCCCGGGGGGGTGTAGAACCGTCAGCAACTCGTGCCGAAGGCGATCAGCAGCGCGGACAAATCCAGCAGGTCGACGTCGCCGTCCAGGTCACCGTCACTCAGGACCGCGCCGCTGGTTTGGCCGAAGTGCACCAGCAGAATCGACAGGTCGTCGAGGTTGACGTTGCCGTCCTCGTCCAGGTCCGCCGGGCAGGCCGGCGGGGCGATGCTCAGGTGCGCCGCCTGGCTGATGACCAGGCCGCACTGGTTCCGCACGGTCAGCTCGTACGCGCCCGCGTCCTGCTCGCTGACCGGGTCGATTTCCAGGATCGGGTTGTCCTCGCCTGGCATGTCCATGCCCTCATGCCGCCACATGTAGAAGAGCTCGCCATAGGCCGGCGGACCGTCGGCCGCCGCCTCGATCCACGCCGCCCCGCCGATCGGAACCGACACGTCGCTGGGCTGCGCAGTGATGACCGGCAGGAATTCTTCCGGGCAGTTCGAGCCGACGGCGATCGACGCGGTCAACACTGTCGCGAGCTTGTTGCCCGGAGCGTCGACCCATTCACCGCCCTGGTAGATTTCCTGATTCTCGAACACGTCATAAACCAGCACGAAACTCGTGAATTCCTCCGCATCGGGCACGTCGTCCTCGTGCACCAGCGCCTCCAGCGGCAACACGTGTTCGAGCTCGACGTCGACCAGGCTGGTGCCCTGGATCAGCGGGTCGTGGGGCATCAGCTCTTCCAACTGCACCTGCCGATTGGTGGTCGTTTCGCGGCGCTGCACCCAGATCGTGCGGCCGTAGTCGTCGACGTTCACCACCGTCTCGCGGATCAGCGGGCCGGTCGGCGGATACAGCAGCTCCACCGTGATTTCCGGCAGCGGCAGCGGCAGGGGCGGTGGCGGAGGGACGTACATGGTGTGCCAACTGAAGCGCTGCGCCGTAACCAGCGACAGGTCGCGCAGCGAAACACCGAAATGCTCGATCGCGCCGGGGTGGGTGGGGTGCGCCGGGTTGTGATACAGGACCCGGATGCCAGTGTTGCCCGGCAGCGACGTGATGGTCGGTGCGCCGTAGTTGGGGTTGTGGTACGTGTGGTAGACGTCCTCGGGATGAACGCCTTCCAGCTCGATCTCAAACTCGTCGCAATTGTCCCCCGTCTCGTTGGGGCAATCAAAGTTGCCCAGGCCGCCGATGATCGTGATCGCCCACGCGTTGCGGGGCAGCCCATTCGCCGTCAGAAGCAGCGCCAGCCCGAGCCCGACCCAACTGAACCTGCGGAACAACATGGGACCTCCAGTGTCTCTTTCTGAGTTGCATGCAACTCGCAATCGCCGCACAAAACCCGCACAATCCGCACTCAACAGGACTGCGCTGCTGCCAGTGGAACAGGACTCCCCGTTTCACGCTGGTTCCAGCCTTCCAACGCGGCAGGCGCCCAACCAAAGCGCCGCCCGACCGCCCACCATCCGCCTTACAGACAGCTCGTACCAAACCCGATCAGCAGCGCCGACAGATCCAGCAAGTCGACGTCGCCGTCGCCATCCAGGTCGCCGTCGGCGTAGGTCGCGCCGCTGGACTGACCGAAATGCACCAGCAGAATCGACAGGTCGTCGAGATCGACCATCCCATCTCCGTTCAGGTCGCC